>NZ_WTLA01000019.1:0-85407 GCF_011378845.1 Pseudoalteromonas sp. Z9A4 | reverse complement strand
GTTTTGGTGTTGTGAAGAATCAAACTGAATATCAGCCCCAAGCTATTTAAAGAAAGCTTGAGGCTGGTTAGAAGAGATGGTATCTACGCTTTGATATAAAAATGGAGTTTTATTCCTTTAGGTCTTGTTTTGAGTTTAGGGCGAAAATCAAAAAAGAATGTACCGATCCTATTCCTTCTACAACCCTTAACGATTTTGCTGGGCGATAAAAGCAAGCGAGTGCTGATTGAATAAGTCAGGGCGCTCCACATTGCAGACATGGCCACAATGGTGAATAGTTTGCAGTACGCTGTTTTTATGACGCTTAACCATTTCTTTAACAGGGCCAAGGAACATATGATCTTCCTTACCCATAATATACAGAATGGGAATATCAATGTCTTTTTCTTTGAAGTACTGCATTAAGGGGTTTACGTCCATGGCTAATTTAAACCATTTTATAAACTCTTTTTGGCACAAGCGTTTTGCTTCACGAACAAACAAAAGTCGAGATTCTTTATGACGCTTTTTCGGCATCATAATAAAAGCAAATAAGCGATACAGCCACATATAAGGCAGGAAGTGTTTAAAAGTATTACCTAAATAAACCAATGTATTACTGCGAGTATTAAAACGAGTAACCGCTCCACCTAGCACCATGCTAGAAACATATTGCGGCGCAATTTCAGCAATATTTCTAATAATAATTGTGCCCAATGAAATACCAACAAAGTGTGCGCTGGTGATATTGTTATGATCTAACACATCAATAATGTCTTTAGAGACATTATTAAATGAATAATTATTATCAACAAAGTTTTGTACTAAGTTATTCGATTTACCGTGACCACGAAGATCTAGCAACAACACATTATATTCTTTTTTATAAGCTTTAAGCTGACGAAACCAGATTGCCGAACTACCACCTGCTCCATGGACAAATACAACCCATGTTTTACTGGTTTCGTGCGCAAAAGTAGTATGGAAGAGAATGTCTTTGCTCATTGCAGTTAGCGGCCTATTTACTTCGTTTGGCATATTCAATTGTAGGAAGTATAACGGAGTTTAATAAAAATCTCTTATGAAGTTCAGATCAATGGCTTCTACTTAACAGCTTTTGGGAGCAGATTTTGATTTTTAAATGAAAACCAATAAAAATGACCTTCCCCCTATTTTTACGTTATGAAAACCGCCTTCCTCGGCTTTCCTGCTAGCATGACGCTATAGCGTGTTGGGTTTCGCTCCAACTAACCAACCTACCCCGTACAGTAACTCTATAATGTGGCTTGCCATTTAAGGCTTTTGCTCACTTTTACACCACTGTTTCGTATTCATGACACTTACCCTCCAATTGAGTCTAATTAATTAGTCTAAAAATCTCTTCAAAACATGAAAAATGTCTCTAAAAACTATACCCTTCGGCGCAGTTATTATTTAAATAATGGATGAGCACACACACATGACAACATCTCAAGATGCAACGCTTTCAAATGCATCACCAAACACACACACAAATTCAAACACAAAAACTAAATGGAACCTGCACGATACGCAGTGGACATTAAGTTTATTTGGTACCGCCGTTGGTGCGGGTATTTTATTTTTACCTATTAACATTGGTATTGGCGGTTTCTGGCCGTTAATTATTATGGCGTGTTTAGCGTTCCCAATGACCTTTTTTGCGCACCGTGGATTAGCGCGTTTTGTACTTTCATCAAAAAATAAAGATGCCGATTTTACCGATGTAGTTGAGGAGCACTTTGGTGTGACTGCGGGGCGGTTAATTTCCTTGTTGTACTTCTTATCTATATTCCCAATTTTGCTTATTTACGGTGTGGGCTTAACCAATACCGTTGATAGCTTTATGGTTAATCAAATGGGGATGGAATCACCTTCTCGCGTGTTGCTTTCGGGCGTATTAGTTGCAGGCATGATTAGCTTAATGATGGGCGGCGAGCGCTTAATGCTACGTGCCTTTGCTATTTTAGTGTATCCGCTTGTGGGCATATTGTTCTTTTTATCACTTTATTTAATCCCTAGCTGGCAGATGCCAGATATGACGGTGCCTGAAATGGGCAGCTTTGGTAAAACGTTGTGGTTATCGATTCCTATTATTGTGTTTTCGTTTAGCCACGCAGCGGCTATCTCAAGCTTTGTAAATGTGCAACGCGGTCATTACGGCGAACAAGCTACACGTAAGTCTGAGGCGATTTTAAAGCGCACTAGCTTGCTACTTATTACCTTTGTACTGTTATTTGTGTTCTCTTGCGTGCTGTCGCTTACAGGCGAGCAAATGGCAGCGGCTAAAGCGGCTAACGTATCGGTTTTATCCTACCTTGCTAATATTACTGATAACTCGTTTATTGCCACACTTGGGCCACTTGTTGCCTTTATTGCTATTACATCGTCGTTTTTGGGTCATTTTTTAGGTGCACGCGAAAGCTTTACAGGATTAGTAACTAAACAAACAGGCTTAAGCGCTGGCGTTACCGATAAAATTGGTGTATTAATCATGTTTTTAGCTATTTGGTTTTGTGCTGTTAAAAATCCAAGTATTTTAGACATGATGGATCAGTTATCGGGCCCTATCATTGCGATGATTTTATTCATTATGCCAATGATTGCAGTTTATAAAGTACCTGCACTTAATAAATACCGAAACCGCTTTAGCACGCTATTTATATTAGCGGTTGGCTCGCTTGCTGTATTTGCACTTTTATACAGTATGCTTAAGTAATAAAACTATTTATACAAAGCCCGGCTACTTTTTAGCTGGGCTTTTTTGTGTGCTGTTTATCTCAAATTGTTTTTTTATAGTCGCTCTTCAGGCATGTTATAAATTAACTAGCCTAAAAATAAAACAATTATGCACTTTACTAAACAACTCCTACTTTACGTAAGCTTGCTAACTACGCTTGTTTTAAGCCTCTTTGTTAAAGCCGATGACGCTCCCGCTATTTTATCGATGAAAGAGCGCGCTGCTTTTATAGATAAAATAACTGAGCTTAGAGTTAATACCTTAATGCCCTCATTAATGAAGCAGCACAACACTGATATGTGGCTACTTATAAGTCGTGAATATAACGAAGATCCAATATTAAAAACAATGCTGCCTGCAACATGGCTTTCAGCCAGACGCACCACTATTTTGTTATTTGCACTTAATAAACAAGGTGGTATTGATGCTTACGCTATTGCGCCTTATAAAATAGGTAACGTATTTAAAAAAGGGTGGGATAAACAAACACAACCAAGCCAGTGGGAAGCACTCAATACACTTATTGAGCAATACAAACCTCGCAACATTGCGCTTAATACTTCTACCGACTGGGCACATGCCGATGGCCTTGTGCTAGGCGATTACAAAACATTAATGGCTAACTTGCCCGCCACTTATCACAATAAAATAATTTCTGCAGAGCCGCTTGCTGTTGCGTGGTTAGAGCAACGCATTCCTGAAGAAGTTAAAATGTATAAACATATTGTGGCTATTGCCCATCATATTATTGCAGAGGGGTTTTCGGGTAAAACAATTACGGTTGGTCAAACAACTAGCGATGACTTGGTATGGTGGTTTAGAGAGCGCGTAAAAGAGCTAAAACTACAAACATGGTTTCACCCAAGTGTTGCTATTCAGCGCGCCGATGCGAAGTCGTTCGATCATGAAGAAAGCTTTACCAATGGCTACAATGATAACGTTATACAAGCCGGTGACTTGCTTCATGTAGATTTTGGGATTACTTATTTACGCTTAAATACCGACACGCAGCAGCATGCGTATGTGCTCAAAGAAAACGAAACGAGTGCGCCTAGTTACTTAGTTGAAGCACTAAAAAGCGGTAATAAACTACAAGACATATTTACCAATCAATTTGCGGTAGGTAAAACCGGCAATGAGGTTTTAGCTGCAGCACGAAAAGCCGCTATTGATCAGGGATTAAAACCCACTATTTATACTCACCCTCTTGGCTATCATGGCCACGCTGCTGGCACTACATTAGGTATGTGGGATTCTCAGCAAGGTGTACCGGGAGATGGTGACTATCCGCTGCATTTAAATACGGCTTACTCAATTGAGCTTAACAATGCTGTGTTTATAAAACAGTGGAATAAAGAAATAAGAATAATGCTAGAGGAAGATGCTATTTTTGATAAAAGCGGTGTCTGGTATTTAAATGGCCGACAAACACAGCTATTGCTTGTAAAATAAAGCAAAAAAAAATGGCGCTCACTGAGCGCCATTTTTAATTTAATTCGTTGCTATTATTCTGTATCTGGCAGGTTACGGCCATAGAATATTTCTTGCATTTCACGGGTCAGCTTTGAGCGAATTTCGTCTTCTTCGCCCTCTGATAAATCTGCCGTAGAAAGGCCGAATAAATACGTGTTTAGATCGGTTTCTTTTAACATCATTTTGGTATGGAACAGGTTTTCTTGATACACGTTCACGTCCATCATTTGGTACGCTTCTTTTGTATCTTCTGTCATGAAGTTTTGAATCGAGCTAATAGCATGATCAATGTAGTGCTTAACACCGTTTATGTCGCGGGTAAAACCACGAACGCGGTAGTCAATTGTTACTACGTCTGATTCAAGGCTATGAATTAAGAAGTTTAACGCTTTAAGTGGCGAAATAATGCCACAAGTAGACACTTCAATATCAGCACGGAATGTACAAATACCATCATCAGGGTGAGCTTCTGGGTATGTGTGTACACAAATGTGGCTTTTATCTAGGTGCGCAACAACTGAATCAGGTAATGGGCCTGGTGCTTCGTCAGCATCGTAATTTTGCTGCTCTTCTACTGGTTCTTCTGAAACCAAAATAGTTACACTTGCGCCTTGCGGTTCATAATCTTGGCGCGCTACATTTAAAATGTTAGCACCAATAATATCAACAACTTCACCTAAAATGTCGGTTAGTCTATCTGCACTGTACTGCTCATCGATATATTCAATATATTCTTTACGTTGTTGCTCGGTCTTTGCGTAACAAATATCATAAATACTAAAGCTTAAACTTTTGGTTAAATTGTTAAAGCCATGAAGTTTAAGTTTATCGAAGGGTTTGTTCATAATAAACCAACCTATAAATTAGTGGGTTCTGCACCTGCAGAATGAAAAGTTCGCGGATTTTATACGAATTTCCCTCGTGGAAAAAGCGTTATTTTGCTTGATCTTGCACAACTTCGTGGCTATGCGTAATTTCTACTGTTTTATCAAGCATTAATGCAACCGAGCAATACTTTTCAGCAGAGAGTGAAACCGCGCGTGCAAGGTGCTTTTCAGACACATTATTGCCTTTAACAACAAAGTGTAAGTTGATTTTGGTAAACACACGTGGGGCTGTTTCGGCGCGCTCTGCACTTAGTTGTACTTGTACATCTGAAAAATCTTGTTTGGCTTTTTTTAAAATACTAACCACATCAACTGATGAACAACAGCCAACTGACATTAAAACCATTTCCATTGGGCTTGGTGCTGCACTATCGCTGCCGCCATCAAACACAACATTGTGGTTAGAATTAGAACGACCAATAAACGTATCGCCTTCAACCCATTTTACATTTGCTTGCATTGTTATATCTCAAAAAAATATTTTCTTGATTGTAAGCAAGTTAGCCGTAGTTGCAAATGAAAATGCAACGCAGGGCTATAAAATGGCTAAGATTGTTGTGTTAAAGCGCTATCAAAGAGGTTTTTTACTAAACCTGCAAATTCATCTATAAAGGCATGCTGTTCAACCGTGACAGGCTGTGAGGTGATGCTGCTGAGGACTTCTTCTAAATCGTAAACTATGCCATCAACTTCGCGTACAATTTGACTACGCTGCTCTGTGTTGAGGTTTGTGTGCTGCTCGCAAATAAGCATCACATTTTGTGCAATAACGTCTTCGATTAATTCCATTACTGTTGGGGCACCTGGTTTTATTTCGCCTGGCTTCTCAAACAATGCTAAATTTTGAGTTAGATACATGATCAAATCATCGTACCCTTGCCTATCTAAAACCATTTTTGTACCACCTTTGTATAATTAATTATTTTTGATTTAAGCAGAAAGCGCTGTTGATTGCTAGCTTTGCGCGTTAGCAATACAAAAAAAGCAGCCGAAGCTGCTTTTATAATAATTAAGTAGTATTACTACTTAATCTATTTTTAAGCCTGGGCTTAGTGTTGCTGGCATAGCTACTTTTTCAAGCTCTACCGAAGCAACTGGATATGCACAGTAATCAGCTGCGTAATACGCACTTGCTCTGTGGTTGCCCGATGCGCCAATACCACCAAACGGTGCTGCGCTTGATGCGCCAGTAATTGGGCGATTCCAGTTAACAATACCTGCACGAATACGACGTAAGAAATGGTCGTAATCTGCTGCACTATCACTTAATAAACCAGCCGATAAACCAAAGGTTGTATCGTTTGCTTTATCAATGGCTTGGTCAAAGTCGTCAAAGCGGAATACTTTTAAAAGTGGTCCAAAATGCTCTTCATCTGGGAAGTCACTAATATTTGTACACTCAATAATACCTGGTGTTACAAAACCGGTATTAGCTGTGTGCTCAAGTTCTACTAATACTTCACCACCAAGCTCAACAAGCTCGTTTTGCGCTTTAACCATGCCTGCAGCTGCCGCTGATGAAATCATAGAGCCCATAAATGGCTGGTCTGCATCGTCATAATTACCTACTTTAATCGCTTTAGTTGCTGTGATTAAACGCTCCAGTATCACATCGCCTTTGCTACCAGTTGGTAAAAATAGTTTACGTGCACACGTACAACGCTGGCCACTTGAGATAAACGCTGATTGAATAATATCGTGAACAACCGCTTTAGTGTCTTCAACGTCAGTAATAATAAGTGGGTTATTACCACCCATTTCTAGCGCTAAAATTTTACCTGGTTGACCCGCAAACTGTTCATGTAAAATATGACCAGTACGCGAAGAACCCGTAAAGAACAAGCCATCAATACCTTTGTGAGCAGCAAGGGCTTTACCCGTTTCTACTTCACCTTGTACAAGGTTAATGACACCGGCTGGTAAACCTGCTTTTTCCCACAGTTTAAGCGTAAGCTCAGCTACTTTAGGAGTCAGTTCAGACGGTTTAAACACAACCGTGTTACCTGCTAAAAGCGCTGGCACAATGTGGCCATTAGGTAAGTGACCCGGAAAGTTATACGGACCAAATACGGCTACAACACCATGTGGCTTATGACGAATCATCGCACGGCCAAGTGGCATTGCGTTTTCTACGTCGCCAGTGCGCTCTAAAAATGCTTTTTCAGAAATGGCAATTTTACCAACCATAGCACCCGCTTCTGTGCGAGTTTCCCACAGTGGCTTACCTGTTTCTTGTGCAATAGTAATAGCGAGCTCTTCGCTGTTTTCTTTTAATTGCGCTGCAAATGCTTTAATTATTTCTAAACGCTCAGTAAAGCTTTTATCAGCCCATGCATAAAACGCTTCGCGCGCTGCATTTACTGCGGTGTCTACTTGCGCCGCAGTTGCTGATGAGGCCTGCCAAATAACGTCGTTATTTGCAGGGTTTACTGAATTAAATTCTGTGCCTTGGCCTTGTGACCATTGACCATTTATAAATTGTGCAGGATGAGTCATATACTTTCTCCTAAATTAAATCGTGGTTGCACTAACAATATCGCCAGTTTGCAAACGCAGTGCATCTGCTATTTCTTGCGATAAAATAAGGCTTTTTGCGCGCTCGTCAAATGTCATTGGTGCAACGGTTGCTCTAAAGTCATTAAGCTTTTCGTTAGCTAGTAACACCATGGTGTCGCCAGTCATTTCGCCAATTTCAACGTTAAAGTTACGTGCATTACGAATAGTCGCAATGTTATCTACTTTTGCTTCAACCGTTGGGCCACCGTCAAAAATATCTACGTAGCCATTAAACGTAAAGCCTTCGCTTTTTAATAACTCGATTGCTGGGCGAGTGTTGTCGTGTACTTTACCTATTACTGCTTGCGCATCTTTACTTAGCAAGTTTACGTAAATTGGGTATTTTGGCATTAATTCAGCAATGAAAACCTTTTGGCCAATTCCTGTTAGGTAATCGGCTGTTGGAAAATCCATTGAGAAAAAGTGCTCTTCAAGCCACTGCCAAAAAGGGCTACTGCCGTTTTCGTCAGACACACCGCGCATTTCTGCGATTACTGTTTGCGCAAAACGCTCTTGATGCTGTTTTATAAACATAAAGCGCGCTTTTGAAAGCAGCTTACCGTTACAATTTTTACGATAACCATCTTTTAAAAACAATGTGCAAAGCTCTGTAGCACCTGTGTAGTCGTTACATAGCGTTAGAATATCAACCGCTTTGTATACGTCTAATGTGCGCGAAGAGTGAATCACTTTACTTAAGTGATAATGATAAAATGCATCATCAAGCCCTACCGCAGCTTCAATTGCAGATGTTCCTACAACGTCACCGGTTTCGCTATCTTCAAGAACAAACAGGTAGCCTTCGTCACCAGGTTGTGACGTTTGTTTAGCAAAAGAGCTTACTGAATGGTCGATCTTTTTTTGCAATAGTTCTTCGTTTAATGGCAAAGACGTAAAACCATGCCCTGATTCGTGGGCAATTTTCAGTAATGCTGAATAATCATTTTGCTGGATTGGGCGAAGGATCATCATGAGTCCGCTTGCTCCCTTATAAATAACGGTAAATAGGAATTGCAGGGCAAGCAGTGCTTGCCCTTAATTGGTTGGCTTAAGTCGCTTATGCGTTTACTACGCTTGCTACTGCTTTTTCAAAGCGTGCCATACCTTCGCGAATGTCCGCTTCAGGAATTACTAAAGATGGAGTGAAACGTATTACGTCTGCACCCGCAACTAATGACATAAGGCCTTGCTCAGTCCCTGCCACTAAAAACTCTTTTGCACGACCTTTATATTGCTCGTTCACTACTGCACCAATTAATAAACCTTGGCCACGGATTTCGCTAAATACGTTGTATTTGTCGTTAACCGCGCTAAGTAGTTCATTAAATAATGCTGCTTTAGCTTTTACGCCAGCAAGTACTTCTGGGGTATTTACTGTATCAAATGCAGCTTCTGCAACAGCACACGCAAGCGGGTTGCCGCCATAAGTAGAACCATGAGTACCTACTTTAAGATGCTGTGCAATTTCAGTTGTTGTGATCATAGCGCCAATAGGGAAACCGCCGCCAAGTGCTTTAGCTGAAGTTAAAATATCAGGTACTATGTTTAAGCCTTGGTATGCGTATAAATCGCCAGTACGGCCAACACCTGTTTGAACTTCATCAAAAATAAGCAGTGCGTTATGTTTAGTACATAAATCGCGAACGCCTTGAGCAAACTCGTCAGTGGGTGAAACAATACCGCCTTCACCTTGTAGAGGTTCCATCATTACGGCACATGTTTTGTCGCTGATAAGCGCTTCAAAAGCAGCTAGGTCGTTATAATCACAATGTACAATGTCGCCAGGCTTAGGACCAAAACCATCTGAATATGCCGCTTGGCCACCCACAGTTACGGTAAAGAATGTACGACCGTGGAAACCTTTGTTGAACGCGATGATTTGTGATTTTTCTGCGCCAAACTTATCAAGTGCAAAACGACGCGCTAATTTAAGCGCGGCTTCGTTTGCTTCTGCGCCTGAGTTGGCAAAGTAAACTTTTTCAGCAAATGTAGCATCAACCATTTTTTTAGCTAGGCGAAGTGCCGGCTCATTGGTCATTACATTTGATAGATGCCAGATTTTTTCGCCTTGCTCTTTTAATGCGCCTACTAATGCAGGGTGGCAATGGCCAAGACAGTTAACTGCAATACCACCAGCAAAGTCGATAAACTCTCGACCTTGTTGATCCCATACGCGAGAACCTTCGCCTCGAACAGGAATTACGCTTGAAGGTGCGTAGTTAGGAACCATTACGTGATCAAATAATTCGCGATTGACTGTCATTTTATTTCCTCTTAATTGTGAGCAACACAAAACATCAAAATAGGTGTTTGGTTAATATTTGTAACCAACTTTATAGGCAAGATCAGTAACCTGATAATTGCGCAAAATTGCTTTGTGGTTCAATTTTCAGACGCACATTATTTCAGAATTACTTATATCTGTCTCGTTAAAAACTTTCATGTATCCCTTGAAAATAAAGGGCTAAAGATATTATTTCATAGATAGTGAATAACTATTTGCATAGCTATTTATGCTTATTTTTAAACAACTAACCGCATGAGCACCAAGGCGCGCATGCTTTAATCGGCAAATATGCAATATAACAATAGAGTGAGAATGAATGGTTAGTCGCAAAAAAATTAACAAAAAATTCAGATTTTTAGTCAATTTGAATAGCTAAATTGGTAAAATTACTCGATTGGAGGGTTTTTAGTTCCGTTTTAGTGAACTTAAAGTACGAAAACCAGCTTAGAGTTTCATCAGGCTCAATAAGTTGATGCTCTTTTAAATTAAGATATTGAGAGTAGCAACGTGCCTTTAGCATTACTTCTGTTAACGGCAGTAATGTATCGCCTTTATCTATCCCATTTACTAGCTGCTGCATTACACCTTTAAACGGTAAATATTTAAAAGCCATTTTGTCTATTACTTTGGCGCTTACTTCTATCGACTTATTGCTAAGTAGAGTGGTTAAAAATAGCGGGTCGGGCTGTAGCTCTAATAATGCGGTGTGTAAATCTTTTTGGTTTTCATTTCGGGCTAACTGCACTTTGCGTTGCCATACTTTCTCAAACGTTTTTAAGTACAAGCGCACTAATGCAATTCGCCCTACATCTAAAAGCATTCCAAGGGTAAATGCATGTACGTCATTCACATTATTAATTTGTGCAATTTTTTGCGCAGCAATCGCGTTTGCCATTGCGCTGTCGCGTAGCCGGCGTTTTAATAATGAAAATGGTTCGGTGCTATGTGGCATCCAATGACGCGCAGCAAATGTAGGAATCACTAGCTGTAAGTTATCAAGGCCAATATAACGAAGGGCAAGCGATGGTTTATCTACTTTTACAGACGTGTTTTTACTACGTTGATTACGATAGTAAGGTAAATTAACAAGCGTTACTAATTCTCTACCCAACCAGCTTATATCATTAACCAGTGGCTCTAAACGCCCTACCGACGCTGACTTTACAGCTAATATATCGAGTATATTGGCAATGCCATCTTCAATACCTATAGTGCTGTGAATTACGCCATCTATATCTTCAAGCTGCTTATATATAGCTGTTTCAATTGTTTTGTGCAGTTGCTCACTCGCTTGAGCGCGGTACTTATGATGTGCAGTACTGCTTTGCTGGCGTTTATTCTGTGCGGCCACTTCAACCTGAAGCAAAGTGCGTTGCTTCATGGGTTCGCCGTAATCTATATCTAATGTATGGATGAAACCAATTTGCTGATGCGCAAAGCTGTGCCCAAGCAATAAGTCATGAGCCCGTTGGCTTAGTATTTTGGCAGTACGCTGCTGGGCTACAAGTTCAGTCATGACATCCATTAATAAAGTATTAAATGCTCTGTGTATTATAACATTAGAAGCGAGTTAAAAAGTTATCAAGCAGTTCTAAGCCTTGATCAGTTAAAATAGCTTCGGGGTGAAACTGCACACCTTCGATTGCTAGTTCTTTATGAAGTAACCCCATAATTTCGTCAAACTCGCCTTGCTCAGTCTGAGTCCATGCGGTTACTTCAAGTTCTTTAGGCAGCGTTTGTGCTTTAACCACCAAAGAATGATAACGACACACTGTTAACGGGTTAGCTAAACCTTTAAACACACCTTTGTTAGTGTGAACTATGGGTGATGTTTTACCGTGCATTACTTTTTTAGCACGAACTACATCTCCTCCTAAAGCTTGCGCGATAGTTTGATGTCCCAAGCAAATCCCTAAAATAGGATATTGCCCTTTTAGTTGCTCAACAACATTTAACGAAATACCCGCTTCGTTAGGCGTGCATGGCCCCGGCGATAACACGATGTGTTTCGGGTTCAACTGTTTTATTTGTGCAATGCTTAGCTCGTCATTACGTTTCACTAAAACGTCTTGATCTAAACGCTGAAAATATTGCACTAAGTTGTAAGTAAACGAGTCGTAGTTGTCGATCATCAACAGCATTACACAACAAACCTTATAAATTATTGACCACTTACTTCACACAAGTGGTACTAAGCGCTGCATTCTACCACTATTAATTAACCAACATAAATTAGCAAAAAGCGTTAAAAATTAACTATTTTAGCTAAAATGCTTAAAAGCCTTTAGCAGGTAATGGTTTACTTAACCTGAACTTTGGTTAAGAGATTTACTAACGTATTGAATCATGATGATGTTTAAATTTATTTTCTCTAGCCAGAGATTCCTTGCAGCTTGAGCAATAATATCGAACCCTAAGCTTTTCACGAGTAGTTAATACAACTATTTAAACTGTATACCCCAACAATAAATTATTGACTCCTAAAGTACGTGCGTTTATTGATCGCTCTATTAAATACTTTGGTGAAATACCTTACTGAGCAAAATAAACAGATTGTTTGCGCTACATCAAATTAGCGGCTCAATGGTTGAATTATATCTATGTAAGCCCCAGTGTATTATATGAAAGGCAGTAATTCACTTATACAACTCACTTACTTGTGAGCTCATTTATATCCTATTAAGGAGCGAATATGTTAGGCGAAGACCACTCATTAACTAATGACTTTCCAGAGTACTTAAAGACCATTGCCGAGTTAAATGAAAGCGATACTGAATTTGCAAAAAAAGCAGATAAGTATGACAAGCTAGATAAAGAAATTAGAGTATTAGAGCTCAAAGATGCTCCCATAAGCGATGAGCAAATGCATCAGCTAAAACACGAACGTACAGAATTAAAAGATTGGCTATACGAGCGTTTACAGCAAGAGCAGTAATGCCACTAAACAAAAAGAGCTCACTGATAAAGTGAGCTCTTTAGATCAACAATAGGTATTTTTCTAAAACTTTACAAAGCCACCCACTGGTTTCATAAATACAGTTCTTGGGTCTGCAAAGGCTTGTGCAAACTCTTTTGATAATTGACTAAATACCGTTATTTTATCCATATCAACTACGCTTAAAAATAGTGGGCCACTTTCGTTCCAACCAGCAAGGTGCGCTTTTGCAGCACCTTCATCTTGATAACGCTCGTAAATATATACACTGCGTTTGTCTTCACTTACTGTCCACTCATACATTAAAGTGCCAGCTTCACTTTTAGCCAAAGCAACTAATTGCGCCATTACCAGTAAAAAATCATCGTATTTACCTTCTTTAATTTGGCCTTGTACTGTCCAGGTAACATGATCTTTCATTATGCTTTACCCAATTTAAACTGCGTTAAAATACTGTCTAACGTATTTACTAGCTGTTGATTTTTAGCATTATTAAGTGCATCAACATGAGGAGGCGCAAAGCGTCCTGTATTGTTATCAAAATACAGACCTGCTGCATCTTTAAATTCATCACTAAGCGCTGCGCGACAAAAAATATCTGCGCCAATTTTTAAATCGCCGCCATCTATACCGTAAGCGTCTTTTACCATTTTACTTCCTAGTAACGATTTAGGGTTTACCGATACAACTAATGGCCCAGTATCTTTAAGCTCCAGCCCTAAATGACGCGACCACATAGTAATAGCCAATTTACTTTGTGCATAAGCCCCACTATCAGAAAGCTCAGTGTTACCTGTAAGTGCATTTAAGTTAACGCTTGATTGCGCAGCTGATGAGACATTAACCACTCGCGAATTACGACCAAGGACAGGTAATAATAGTTTTGTAAGAAGATATGGCGCAATCGTGTTTACAACAAAGCGAGCATCAAGGCCATCAATTGTTGTAGCATCAACTAATTGATAAACGCCTGCATTATTAATAAGTACGTCAAGCTGGTTATTATTTTCGGCCAAATCGGCTAATACATTTTTTGCCAAAGTTTGAACTTGGCTCATATCGCTTAAATCAGCAATATAAGTATGTGTACTTGCATTTGGGTATTGCTCGGTTAAAGCTGTTTGTAGCGCATTGAGCTTTGCTTGGCTGCGGCCATGTAATAATACGGTGTGACCTTGTGCTAATAACATCTTTGCAGTTTCTAGCCCAATGCCATCGGTTGCGCCGGTAAGTAAAATTGTTTTGTTCATGTTGATCTCTCCTTACTTTATTTTCGCTATATTAGCACCCCGACTTACTGCTGATAATTAGGCCAATAGTTGAATCAGTTTATAGAATTAATTGATAAAGCTAAGCCTATGTTAGTTAATATAAAAGCATTCCTTTAAAAGGCAGGTAAGTGTTTAAGCTGAATGTTTTTTATGCTTTTATTTGAATTACCCAGCAATCATAACTATTGTTTTTAAACCCCCTTAATAGTAGTATTTATCATATAAATACACTTTTCGAGAAATAATATGAGAGTTTTAGTTACTGGCGGCATGGGTTACATAGGTAGCCACACATGTATTGCATTGCATGAAGCAGGTATTACACCTGTTATTTATGATAACTTGTCTAATGCAAGTGCGCGGGTACTTGACCAACTCGAAAAGATTACAGGTACTCGGTTTGAGTTTATTTTAGGTGACATTCAAGACGAGCAACAATTTAAGCTCGCCCTAAAACAGACTAAAGCCGAAGCTGTTTTTCACTTTGCGGCTTTAAAAGCCGTTGGCGAATCAACTGAGCAACCACTGCGTTATTATCAAAATAATGTGTCGGGCACATTAAGCATGCTACAAAACATGCAAGATGAAGGCGTTAACCATATTATATTTAGCTCATCGGCTACTGTGTACGGCGAGCCAGACTACCTCCCTATTGATGAAAAGCATCCTATACGCGCAACTAACCCTTATGGTTGGACTAAAGTCATGGTTGAACAAGCCATGCAAGACGTATGTAATGCCAACAGTCAATTTATGGGTATTGCGCTTCGTTACTTTAACCCAGTAGGTGCACACCCAAGTGGTTTATTAGGTGAAAGCCCTAATGGTATTCCTAATAACTTAATGCCATTTATTGCTCAAACTGCAGTAGGCAAACGCGACGTGGTTAATATTTTTGGTGACGACTACGACACTGAAGATGGTACAGGCGTGCGCGACTATATTCATGTTTTAGATTTAGCTAAAGGTCATGTTGCGGCATTTATGCAGCATAAAACAGATACCGCCTTTCATGCTTACAACTTAGGCACAGGGCAAGGTTATTCTGTGCTTGATATGATCAAAGCATTTAGCGCATCAGCCAATAAAGATATTCCGTATAAAATTGCACCACGCCGTGCAGGTGATATTGCCTGTAACTACGCCGATGCCACGAAAGCGCAAAACATACTTAACTGGCACGCAGAACTAACACTTAGCGACATGACAAACGACACATGGCGCTGGCAAACTAATTACCCAAGTGGGTTGGAGAGTTAATATGGCTTTATTAGAAAGTACTCACAGACGTAAAAATCCGCTAACGGGTCGTTGGGTATTAGTGTCACCACATCGAAATAACCGCCCATGGTTAGGCGCAACAGAAGCCGTTAACGAAAACGTATTACCAAAACACGATGACAGCTGCCCACTTTGCCCAAGTAATACCCGTGCAAATGGCGACAGTAACCCAGATTACAAATACACACACGTATTTAGAAATGACTTTGGCGCATTAACACCTAATGCCAGCGAGCAATTACAAAGCTTAGAATCAGACAGCGATTTATTTATTGCCGACGAAGCCAGCGGCGAATGCCGCGTAATTTGTTTTTCTCCAGAGCATAATAAAACACTACCAGAGCTTAGCCAAAACGCATTGCACGAAGTAGTAAAAACCTGGAAACAAAATTACACAGAGCTTGCACAGCAGTACGAATGCGTACAAGTTTTTGAAAATAAAGGCGAGATCATGGGTTGTTCGCAACCTCATCCTCACGGCCAAGTATGGGCTCACTCGCATTTATCAACCGAAATAGAAGCCGAAGATAACCAGCAGCTCGCCTATTATAAAAAGCATGGCACAGCCATGCTTGCCGATTACGCGCAAAAAGAACAAGCAGATCAAACACGTGTTGTATTTGAAAACGAACATTGGCTTGTTGTTGTGCCATTTTGGGCTGCATGGCCGTTTGAAACAATGCTAGTAACTAAAGATAATATTCAAAACTTTAGCCAGCTAAACGATGTGCAAACCGACTCTTTAGCACAGGCACTTAAAGTATTAACCACTAAGTACGACAACGTATTTAATTGCAGCTTCCCATACTCAATGGGATGGCACAATGCACCGGCTAATAGAGGCTCTGATGAGCAACATTGGCGTTTGCATGCACATTTTTATCCGCCGCTACTTCGCTCTGCTACTGTTAAAAAACACATGGTAGGCTACGAAATGCTAGGCGAAAGCCAACGCGATTTAAGCGCAGAAACTGCTGCTTCTATTTTAAAAGCAGCCAGTACAACACACTATAAAGATACAGCAGGACACACAGATGAAGCTTAACGAATTCCAACAACAATTTTTGTCACTGTATGGCGCGCCTGCTCAAGGTATTGCAGCAGCACCGGGGCGTGTAAACCTCATTGGCGAATTTACCGACTACAACGACGGTTTTGTTTTACCGTGTTCGTTAGAGTTTCGTACCCAAGTAATGTTTAAAGAGCGCGACGACAATATTATTACTGTGCATTCTTTAAATTACCCAGGCGAAAAAGACAGCTTTAGTGTTGATGAAGAAATCACTGAAGGCCAGTCGCAATGGGGTAACTACATTCGTGCTGTTTCTTATGTTCTTAAAAGAGCGGGCTACACACTGCGTGGCGCCGACCTACTTATTGACAGCAACTTACCACAAGGTAGTGGCTTGTCGTCATCGGCAGCACTAGAAGTTGCTGTAGGCGGTATGTTTAACCATATTGCACAGCTTGGTTTACCGCCAGAGCAAATTGCGCTATTTGGTCAAGAAGCCGAAAACGACTTTATGCATTGCCAATGCGGCATTATGGATCAGCTTATTTCAGCTAAAGGCGAGAACGGTCATGCGCTATTAATCGACTGTGAAAACCTCGCAACTAAATCAGTTAAAGTTCCTGATGATTTAAATATTGTTATTGTTAATTCAAACTACCCGCGTAAGTTGGTTGATAGCGAATACAACCAGCGCCGTATTGACTGCGAACAAGCTGCTGTAAAAATGGGTGTAGAAACACTTCGCCAAGCAACCATGACTGGCTTGCAAGCAGTAAAAGCGACATTAAGCGAAAACGAATATAAACGTGCACACCACGTAATTAGCGAAAACGACCGTGTAATTGCAGCAACTACTGCACTACAAAATAATGATATGGATGCACTTCGTACGCTAATGGCTGCATCGCATCAATCTCTCAAACACGATTTTGAAGTAACCGTACCTGCAACCGATGGCCTAGTAGAAATTTGTAAAGAAGCGATGGGCGACCGTGGCGCAGTTCGTATGACGGGTGGCGGCTTTGGTGGTGCTATTGTATGTTTGTGTCGCGATGCGGAAGTACCACTAATTAAAGCAGCGGTAGAAAAGCATTACTTTGAACGCTTTAACTTAAATGCTGATATTTACGTATGTTCAGCGGGTTCAGGATTACAAATTACGTCTTTTTAAATAAACTTAAGGAATAAGCATGGCAAAGGTTAATTGGGGAATTATTGGGTGTGGCAATATAGCTCACACCTTTGCTAAAAGCATTGCGCATTGTAGTGATGCACAGCTTATTGGCGCGGCTTCAACGAGTATGCAGCGCGCTAAAGAATTTGCCACACCGTACAATATTCAAGGCTATGAGAGCTATCAAGCTCTTATGCAATGCCCAAATATAGATGCTATTTATATTGCCAATACCCACGATCAACACTTTAAAACTATCGCCCAATGCTTAAAACACAATAAGCACGTGCTAAGCGAAAAACCAATTACCGTTAATGCTAAGCAGTTGCAAAGTCTCACTGAGCTTGCAAAACAACAAAACTGCTTTTTAATGGAAGGCGTTTGGATGCGGTTTTTACCAGCCATAGTAAAATTACAACAGCTCCTAAGTGAAGGTGTTATTGGTAATGTGCACAGTGTTAATGCCAACTTTAGTTTACCTGGCAGCTTTGCCGACACTCACCGATTAATGAACCCTGTAACAGCGGGTGGCGCCCTGCTCGATTTAGGTATTTATCCTATTTCGATTGCTGATGTGGTATTTAATAAAACCCCTGAACACATCAAATCCTTTGTACATAAAAGCACAACCGGCGTTGATGAGCGAAGCACTGCTATAGTTGATTACGGTAACGGGCAATTAGCATCTCTTGCTAGCGCACTGCAGCAAAATGGCCCAACAGAAGCATGTATTAATGGTGAGCTTGGCTATATTCGAATACCTCAGTTTGTAGGTGCAAAAACGCTAGAGCTACACATAAACGACCAAGACCCGCAATACTTTGAATACGACTTTAGCGACGATGAAAATTTTAAGTTTGAAATTGCACATGTCACGCAGTGTATATTACAAAAACAAACCCAAAGCAGCGTATTACCACTGGGTACTAGCTTACGAGTTATGAACATAATGGATACCTTACGAGCACAATGGCAGTTGCAATATAGCAATGCCGTCGAGTCGGCTGAACTGACTAATTAAAAAATAAAAATACACAACAAGGACACACAATGACACACACACTCAAGGCGCTTTCAAAAGCCATATTACTTGCAACGTGCAGTTTATCTGCCAGTGTAGCTGTTGCTGAATCTAATAAACCAGAGCAGCTATACCCGCCAATCACTAGCGAAGTACTGCCAGAGCTTGCAGCTAAAGGTAGCTACAATGTAGGTGTGCAAACACTTGATTTAGTTAACCCTGCGCAATTTGACCCCGCTACACAAGGTCAAAAAGATCGTCCTTTAAAAGTAGAGGTGTGGTATCCGGCTGCAAATACAGCAAAAGCGCCACTTACCAGCTACACCGATCAAACTCGCTCAGGTAAAGAGTTTACTCTGCAAGCCGATGCAATGCGTGATGTCGCCATTAATAATAAAGAGCACTACCCTGTGATAGTGCTTTCGCACGGTTATACCGGTTACCGTACAATTATGTACTACCTTGGCGAGCATTTAGCGTCGAACGGTTATATTGTGGTAGCTATTGATCATACTGACTCGACCAATGCCGATGTTGATTTTAAAAACGCGCCATTCTCTGGCTTTTTTAGCACGCTTATAAATCGCTCACGCGATCAGCAGTTTGTTATTAATTACTTTAATGAGCAAAACAACTTTGCAAGCAAGCAAGTAGACAACAAAAGCGCAGGCGTAATTGGTTACTCAATGGGTGGCTATGGCGCGGTAAATACAATAGGTGGTTGTTACGCTTTTAATGAGCAAACAACGGCTATGTTTACGGGTATGAAAGACCCTGTTCAAATTGAAAAAGTACAGCAATTACTAAACAGCTGCGCTGGTGGGCAATACCAAAACCCAAAAGTAGACCCGCGTATAAAAGCGATGGTGGCCTTTGCACCATGGGGCGGACAGCATGCTATATTTGATGCCAAAGCAATGGAAAATATTAAAGTACCTTCGCTTTATGTAGCCGGTAACCTAGATGACATTTCAGGCTACGAAGGCATTAAAAGTCTTTATGAACAAACAGGCAGCAAAGATAAGTACATGCTTACTTACAAAAATGCACGCCATAATATAGCACCACACCCAGCCCCTGCTATTGCACAAAGCAGCAGTGAGCTAGATATCGGCCATTACTACGAGCCGTCGTGGTCTATGCGTACACTAAACGAAATCAACAAACACTTTGTACTTGCCATGATGGATTGCCACGTAAAAGGCATAGCCACTCAATGTGAATACTTAGATTTACCACAAAACGGCGACCAAGCTGTTGTTGACGGTAAACCACTACCACAGTGGCGCGGGTTTGATAATCGCTTTTCTACCGGTATGGATTGGCAGCAAGCTAAACCACACGCTAAATAACTTACTCAACACGGCTACCTTTTTTTATAGCCGTGTTCGCACTTAAAATCACCTCAAAGTAAAACGTGTTTTATTAAAGAGTTACCGGTTAAAAAAACACGCTTACTTTTTAATCAGGAATTTTAAGAAAAAATCATTGCCATTAGCCTCAGTTAAAGGCAATCTAGCTATATATAAGATAAATAATATTAATAATTATGTCCAAATACATACTCTCAATTGATCAAGGAACCACAAGCTCTCGGGCCATCTTGTTTACAAAAGATGCAGACGTTTTTGGTACAGCACAACAAGAATTTTCGCAGCATTTTCCACAAAATGGTTGGGTAGAACACGACCCTAACGATATTTGGCAAACAGTGCTTAGCACTAGCCGCGAAGTGTTAACTAAAAACGATGTAAAGCCTGAAGAAATTATTGCCATTGGTATCACCAACCAGCGCGAAACCACTTTAGTATGGAACAAAAAAACAGGCAAAACTATTTATAACGCAATTGTTTGGCAAGACCGTCGCACTAGTGACTATTGCGAAAGCCTAACAACTGATGAGCTTTGCCAAACTATAAGCGAAAAAACAGGCTTATTGCTCGACCCTTATTTTTCGGCCACTAAAATTCGTTGGATTTTAGATAACGTTGAAGGCGCACGCGAACAAGCCCTTGCAGGTGAGCTCGCCTTCGGTACGGTTGACACTTACCTACTTTGGCAGCTAACAGGCGGCAAAGAGCACCGCACCGATGCAACCAATGCATCGCGCACCATGTTATTTAATATTCACACCCAGCAGTGGGATCAAGAACTTCTAGAGTTATTCGATATTCCAGAATCTATGCTGCCAGAAGTTATGGATTCAGCCGATGAGTTTGGTTCAACAAGCGCCGATATTTTTGGCGCGCCAATTCGTGTTTGTGGTATTGCAGGCGATCAGCAAGCTGCGCTTGTTGGCCACGCATGTTTTGAACAAGGCATGGCTAAAAGTACTTACGGTACGGGCTGTTTTTTAATGCTCAACACCGGCGAAAAAGCTCTGACCTCAGAAAACCGCTTACTGACTACTGTTGCCTATAGATTAAACGGCAAGCCAACCTATGCTATTGAAGGCAGCATATTTATGGCAGGCGCAACTATGCAGTGGATTGTTGAAGGTTTAAAGCTACTTAGCCATGCTGGCGAAAGTGAGTCGATGGTTAAAGATGTACCGCTAGACCATGGTGTATTTTTAGTGCCTTCGTTTACGGGTTTAGGCGCTCCTTATTGGGACCCTAATGCACGTGGTGCAATTTTAGGCTTAACACGCGACTCTGGTATTAGCACTATTGTTGCCGCTGCTTTGCAATCGGTGGGTTATCAAACCAAAGATTTACAAAAAGCGATGGAGCGTGATGGTCTTCGCCCAAGTGTGCTTCGTGTAGATGGCGGCATGGTAAAAAATAATTGGGTTATGACCTTTTTATCAAACATTTTAGGCGCAACAGTTGAACGCCCAACAGTGACCGAAACCACCTCTTTAGGCGTAGCATATTTAGCAGGCTTACAAACAGGTGTGTATGAGTCTACTGAGCAGCTAGCTAAAATGTGGACATGCGACCGTCGTTTTGAGCCAACTATGAGCGCCGACGAACGTAACGACCTATATGCAAAATGGCAGCACTGCGTAGCTCAAGTATGCTTAACAAATAAAAACTGTCCGTAGTAAATACTAAGTGGCTAAAGGCAACACTTTAGCCTCTTCGCCTTTTTAACTTAGCTAATAGCTTGATTTAAAAGGCGTGATTTACTACCTCAAATTACAAATGAATCAGCGTAAAAATAAAAAACTAGGTTTTCTATTGTCAAATGAAAACAGCAGCTTTATGATGTTTATGTCTTATTTATATTACAAATAAAAAGGTTAGCTCGGTGGAATTAGCAGATAACGAATATGACTTACTAGTCATCGGTGGCGGTGTAAACGGCACTGGAATAGCAGCTGATGCTGCAGGCAGAGGATTAAAAGTACTTTTGTGCGAACAATCTGATCTTGCCTGTGCAACATCTTCAAACAGTTCTAAGCTGATCCACGGTGGTCTACGCTACCTTGAGCATTACGAATTTAGATTAGTAAAAGAAGCCTTAGCCGAGCGTGAAGTACTACTTAAAAATGCACCACATATTATGTGGCCGCTTACTTTTAGATTACCGCATCAAAAGCATTTACGCCCTGCATGGATGATTCGCATTGGTTTGTTTATGTATGACAACCTAGCAAAACGCGAAACACTTGCGGGTTCTCGTGGTATTAAATTTGGTGAAAACAGCGTTTTAGAGCCTTCAATTACTAAAGGTTTTGAATACTCAGATGGTTGGGTTGATGACTCTCGTTTAGTGGTTTTAAACGCCCTTGCAGCGCAACAAAAAGGCGCCGTTATTAGCACGCAAACTAAGTGTGTAAATGCTAAACGTGAGCAAGGTAAGTGGCAGGTAACGCTTGAGCAACAAAAGAGCAAAGCTAAATACAGCATTTCAGCTAAAGGTATTGTAAACGCTGCGGGCCCTTGGGTTGCTAAATTATTTGATGAAGCGCTAGCAGAAAAATCACCACAAAATATTCGCCTTGTAAAAGGTAGCCACATTGTAGTGCCGCGTATTCACGATGAGAAACAAGCTTACATTTTACAAAATAAAGATCAGCGTATTGTGTTTGTTATTCCGTTTGAAGATGACTTTTCGCTTGTTGGCACAACCGATGTAGAACACAAAGGCGAAGCGCAAGACGTTAAAATTAGTGATGAAGAAATCGATTACTTAATTGATATTACTAACAGCTACTTTAAAAATCATATTAAACGCGAAGACATAGTACATACCTTCTCAGGTGTACGCCCATTACTTGATGACGAATCAGTTAATGCACAAGCTGTTACTCGCGATTATAAATTAGAACTTTCGAGTGATGCCAAGCAAACACCACTACTGAGTGTATTTGGTGGAAAAATTACCACTTATCGTAAACTAGCTGAAGCCGCAGTTAATAAGCTTGAAGAATTTTATCCGCAAATGAGCGAAGCGTGGACTAAACATAGCTCACTCCCAGGTGGCGATTTTAGCTCGGTAGAAGCACTTAAATCAGAGCTAAAAGCAAAATATGAATGGCTACCTGAAATAACGCTTAAACGCTTTGTACGTACTTACGGTACTCGTGCTAAAAACATACTAGGTAGTGCAACCGGCCTGAGTGATTTAGGCCAAGATTTTGGTCATGGTTTATTTGCAGCAGAAGTTGATTACTTATTAAATGAAGAGTGGGCAGAAAACGCATACAATATTTTATGGCGTCGGAGTAAATTAGGACTTCGCTTTAATGAAGCACAAGTTGCGACACTTAATCACTACATTGATAACAAACAAGCTGCTAAAAGCGCTTAGCTAAATTATATAGCTGCTTTTAACTGCAGCTATAATGATTTCCCGTAACCCCTTTATAATTTAACCGTTATAGAGGGGTTTATTTTTTTGACTCTAAATTAAATAAATAATTAAAGCCGCTTAGTGTGGCTGCTTTTATATCAAACTCAACACACTTCACACCAATTTGTTTAAGCGCTGTAGTAAAGCATTTATTTAGCTGCTTTGTACCAATTACCACAACTTGTGTATCACTCAATAATTGCCACTCGCTTGCATGTCGTGCAGCTCGTACATCGCTGCCAATTAACACGCCCGACAAATAAGCTTTGGCTTGTACTGGCGATAACTCTTTTGAAAGTTGACGGGTACGCACGCTAAAAATACCATGTGCTAAGTTACCGCTATCGCTGCCTAAAGTAAGCTCACAACCTTGTTCAAATGCCTTAAAGTCAAACTCACCTTCTGCGCAGTCATTCGCAATTAAAACACTTTGATGACACAACAAATCATACAACTCACCGGTCATGGCTGTTTTAAAGCAGATGATTTCGCCGTTGTTTATAAGCACCCATTTGGTATGTGTACCCGGCAAACAGAGTAATATTTTACCTTGTTGATACTGTGGATTTTGTTTTAAAAAGCCGAGTATTTGCAGCTCTTCACCACGCATTACATCAAATAAGCCATTTTGCAGCGTACATTTTGTACCTGGGAATGCCTTAATAATATGCCCATCGCAATCAAAGCTAATAGCCGCATTAAGGAGTTTTTCGGGATTAATTGGGCATTCTAAATAAGGGGTTTTGTGCCAGCCAATACTTGAGGTAATTTGCCCTGCAATATATATAGGTAAACTGCCATATTGTTGCTTCCACACCGCAACCGTGTCTATTAAGGTTTGTTCAAAATTTTGATTCGCCTTAACCACACCCAGGCCATCACGCTGTGCTAATAATGTAAGTTTTGACTGTGCTTTCACTTCGCACAAATAAGCGCGTAAATGACTTGTGCCCCAGTCAACGGCAATAAAAAGAGATGAAGTAGCCAAACTTTACAGCCTCCCACCGTCAATTTTAATACTTTGCCCGGTAATCATACTGCTTTCGTCGGCGGCTAAAAAGAGTGCCAAATTAGCAACATCTTCAGGTGTTACTAACTTTTTAAGCGCCATGGCTTCCATCCACTTAACTTGCTCTTCTTCGGTAAACCAACTTGCTAGTTGACGGTCGGTGGCAACCCACCCTGGTAAAATAGCGTTAACGCGAATACCAAACTCGCCATAATCGCGTGCAAGTGCCTTAGTCATACCAATTAACCCTGCTTTTGCTGTTACATAACCGGCCATTTGTGGCTGGCCCATAATCGCGTTAATAGAGCTAAAGTTAATGATACTACCCGCCTCATCACCTTTCATAAAAGACATAGCAACTTGAGAAGCAAAAAAAGCAGGGTTTAAGTTTATTTGTAAGCACTGATCCCAGTCTTGCACTGTAACGTCTTCGCTTGCTTGGCGGCGGTCGTTCGCTACATTATTAACTAGTACATTAATGGCACCAAAAGCGGCGCATGCATCTACAAGTGATTGCTGAAGTGCATGCGAATCAGTTACATCTACTTGTCTGTACCATAGTTTTGCATCGGGTAAATCACTAATGAGCGATTGTGCAGCCTTATCATCAATATCAATAAACGCTACTTTTGCATTTTGGTTTACAAAGGATTTAACCATTGCTCTGCCAATGCCTGATGCACCACCGGTAATAAAAACAACTTTGCCAGAAATACTATGATATTGAGCTAGGGTGTCCAAATTAAACTCTCCAAACAACAACTTACAATAGTGTTTTGCTTATTAAAAACGCCAATAGACGTTATAAAGAACTAAAACGCTGTGCTAAAATAATTAGCCAATTAAAACTTTATATCATATCCTCAAGTACATTAATATGATATATGATATATAATAAAGCAATATATCAACTCGGAATCCTGCGCAATGAAAAGCCAACCTCGTCAAAATTTAACACAACAATTAACCCACGATTTGGGTTTTGCTATTGTGCGTGGTGTTTACCCTGTAAGCGAAGGCCTGCCTTCTGAAGCCGATTTATGTATAAAATACGATGTGAGTCGCAGTGCTACTCGCGAAGCCGTAAAAATGCTCTCTGCTAAAGGACTTATTTCATCTCGTCCTAAGCAAGGTATTCGCGTACTACCAGAAAGTAGCTGGAATATGTTTGACACCGACGTACTGCGTTGGATTTTAAGCAGCAAGCCATCACTTTCATTATTAAAAGAGTTTACTCAAGTACGTGTCGCGCTTGAGCCACAAGCGGCCGCTCTTGCTGCACTAAATGCAACTGCTGAACAACTCGCTGAAATTGATAACGCCTTAGCCCGCATGGCTGAAGCAGACGAAGGCTTGGACGATCCACTCGAAGCTGATATTGCTTTTCATACCAGCATATTAGTTGCCAGTAACAATCGCTTTTTTGTGCAATTAACTGAGTTTATTAGTACTGCCCTTAGGGTAAGTATTCGTTATACAAACCACATTAAAGGTGTACCGGGCGCAGACGTTGCTAAGCACGCTGATATTTTAGAGACCATAAAGTCACGCGATCCTGAACGCGCTAAGAAAGCAGTAGAAACAATTTTAGAAGAAGCACTACAGTTAATTGAATCTAAATTAGTTTAATGTTAGTTCAACATATTGTATAAATATTGAGTCCATCGAATTTACTCTTTACAGTATATTTCATGGACTTTTTTATTGCCTATAAGGCTTAATACCAATCCGCAATAATACTTAATCATTTTGCGGGGCTAAACGTGTCGCTACCTGCGTTAAAAAATTCTCATTTACGACTGCATGGATGCAGAAGGTAGATCAATGCAGGAGCAATTGCCGAGAACAACTAAATAGCGAATTTTTTGCCTAGCTACCAACACGTTTTTCCGCCCCCAAAATAGCTCATTTAATTAAGCGAATTGGTATAAATTACAGACATTAAAAAATCCGATATCAGTCTCCTGATATCGGATTTTTAATTATTTAAATCAGCTTAATAACTCTGGTTATTAACTAAGATAAAACGCCTTTTACAGGCTAAAATTACAATCCTAATTTCTTCTCAAGGTAGTGGATGTTAGTACCACCATTTTGGAAGTTTTCATCTGCAAGAATTCTCTTATGCAAAGGAGTATTAGTTTTAATTCCGTCAATTACTAGCTCGTTAAGTGCATTGCGTGCGCGGGCAATAGCTACATCACGGTTTTCACCGTAAGTAATTAACTTACCAATCATTGAATCGTAATGTGGTGGAACCGTGTAGTCAGCGTAAATATGGCTGTCCCAACGAATACCTAAACCACCTGCTGGATGGAAACGTGTAATTTTACCCGGTGACGGGATAAACGTTTCAGGATCCTCAGCATTAATACGACACTCAATAGCATGACCGCGAATAACAACGTCGTCTTGAGTGAATGATAACGGTTGACCCGCTGCAATTTTTAACTGCTCTTTGATTAAATCGATACCAGTAACCATTTCAGTTACAGGGTGTTCAACCTGAATACGTGTATTCATTTCGATGAAGTAAAACTCTCCGTTTTCGTATAAAAACTCAAACGTACCTGCACCGCGGTATCCAATTTCGATACATGCACGTGTACAGCGTTCACCGATGAATTTTCGCGTTTCAGCAGTAATTCCTGGTGCTGGAGCTTCTTCAACTACTTTTTGGTGACGACGTTGCATAGAACAATCACGCTCACCTAAATGTACTGCATTACCTTGACCGTCAGCTAATACCTGAACTTCGATGTGACGTGGATTTTCAAGGAATTTTTCCATGTAAACCATGCCATTACCAAAGAACTGCTTAGCTTCTTGCTGTGTTAATGCAATTGAATCAATAAGTTCAGCTTCGCTGCGAACAACGCGCATACCACGACCACCACCGCCACCAGCAGCTTTGATGATTACCGGGTAACCAATACGCTTGGCGATTTGCATGTTGCGTTCTTTATCATCTGATACTGGACCGTCAGAGCCTGGAACACATGGAACGCCTGCTTTACGCATTGCTGCGATAGCAGACACTTTATCACCCATAAGGCGAATAGTGTCACCTGTAGGACCGATAAATACAAAACCACTTTGCTCAACTTGGTCGGCAAAATCAGCATTTTCTGCAAGGAAACCGTAACCAGGATGAATCGCTACAGCGTCAGTTATTTCAGCCGCAGCAATAATGCGCGGAATATCTAAATAACTTTCAGTTGCTGATGGTCTACCAATACAGATGGTTTCATCTGCAAGCAATACATGCTTAAGATCGCGATCTGCCGTTGAATGCACAGCAACCGTTTTGATCCCAAGCTCTTTGCAGGCGCGCAATATACGAAGTGCAATTTCACCTCGGTTTGCAATGACTACTTTATCTAACATTAGAGTTGGCCTTTTAGGTTACGCTATTATTCAATGATGAATAGAGGTTGATCAAATTCTATTGGCTCGCCATTTTCAGCTAAGATAGCTCTTACTGTACCGGCTTTATCTGATTCAATTTGGTTCATCATTTTCATAGCTTCGATAATACAAAGTGTATCGCCAACTTTAACTTGCTGACCAACTTCTACATATGCTGGAGCTTCAGGAGACGCAGCAGAGTAAAAAGAACCAACCATTGGTGATTTAACTTGATGACCCGTAGGTTCAGCTGGTGCTACTGCTTCAACGGCTACAGGAGCCGCTGCAACTGGTGCTGCTGGCGCTGGTGCATATTGTTGAGGAGCAAATTGTGGGTAACCTGGGCCTGCGCTCATGTTGTTACGGTTAATACGTACTGATTCTTCACCTTCAGTGATTTCTAGCTCAGCAATACCTGATTCTTCTACTAATTCGATAAGCTTCTTTATCTTGCGAATATCCATTACACGACCCGCCTATTTGTTTGTGTGTTAATTTAAAATTAAATTGCGTTTTGCAACCGGCTTACAGCGGCATTTAATGCTGCGTGATAGCCCATTGCGCCTAATCCACATATCACGCCTTGTGCCACATCAGAAAAATACGAATGATGGCGAAACGCTTCACGCGCGTGCACATTACTTAAGTGCACCTCAAAAAACGGAATATCAACACTCAGCAGTGCATCACGTAATGCGACGCTCGTATGCGTAAATGCAGCAGGATTGATAATTATGTAATCAACCGCTTGCCAAGCATCATGAATTCGTTCAATGAGTGCTTGCTCACTATTACTTTGAAAATGCGTTAACTCAACATCTAGACTATTAGCGGCACTGGTTAGCTCTTCCATAATCTCACTGAGCGTCTGAAAACCGTATTTATCCGGTTCACGTTTGCCCAGCATGTTTAAATTTGGACCATTTATAACTAAAAGGTTAAATTTTGCAGCCATAATACGCGATATATCCTATAAGTAATGAGTTAAGCAGTTACTAACTAATTTTTCACTTTTAAGTAAGCAGAAAAAGCAATGTAGCAACAATTTCTCACGTTAACCAACTATTATAGTGATTTCGACGTAAATAGCAGCAAAATACTGGTCTTATCAGTGTTGGAGGTACAAATAAAAGAAGAGTTAAGAAGGTGCCACTCTCTAAATTAAGTGGCACTATTGCACTATTATTGTGCGCTGGTGCGCACTATAGCTAGGTGTTTAGCAAAATCATCAGCGTTTAAAAAGCCTGTCACTCGTTGCGTGCTAAGCTCTTGACCTTGAGTATTAAAAAACAAAATACTCGGTAAACCAAACACCGTGTACTCTTCCATCAGCTCAATTGTTTTATTATCACTCTCAGTTAAGTCAATTTGAATAAGCTGATAGTGGCTAAACTCACTTTGCACTTTGGCATCAGGAAAGGTGTAATGTTCAAACTCTTTACACGCCACACACCAGTCGGCATATAAATCGACCATAACCATTCGACCTTCGTCGTTTGCTTGTGCAACTGCTTCTTTTAGTTCTGCTAAATCAGCAACCTGTTTAAACTCATTATTTTGTGAGCTTACCTGTACTGTTTGTACTTGAACTGGCCAAAAGTAGTTTTTAGTTAACGTAAAGCCTGTAATAACTAATAGAGTTGCAGCAAACCATAATGCAGTTTTTAACTTGCTTTGTGTTTGGCTACTTTGCCAATGATGTAAGTACAGTGCTGTTGCTAATGCAAGCACACCTGCCATTAATAATATAATGTCGGCGCTTACTAGTCGCTCAAGTAATATAAGCGGCACAACGAGCATCACAAAACCAAACAAGGTTTTAACTTGCTCCATCCAACCACCCGCTTTAGGCAGCAATTTACCGCCAGATGTACCAAGTAATAACAATGGCAATCCCATACCCAAACTGAGCACGTACAGAGTTAAACCACCTACTAAGTAATCACCACTTTGCGCTACAAATAAGAGCGCCGCCGACAGTGGCGCAGTAGTACAAGGTGATGCTATTAAGCCCGAAAGTACACCCATTAAAAATACGCCAACGTAGTTGCCGCCTTTTTGGTTGTTACTTACTTGGGTTAGCTTGCTCATCATACTGCTTGGCAGTTTAATTTCGTACCAACCAAACATCGACATAGCGAGCAATACAAATAATAAACTAAAGCTGATTAACACAAATGGATGCTGTAAATACCCCTGCACTTGCCCACCAAGCGCAGCAACAACTAAGCCAAGCGCTGCATAGGTAACTGCCATACCTTGTATATATACAAACGACAACGCAAACGCTTTTTTAGTAGAAAGATTTTTTTGCCCTGCAATTAAGCTCGACAAAATAGGAAACATAGGGAATACGCATGGCGTAAAAGCAAGGCCTACACCAACAGCAAAAAATATGAGTAAATTAGTTATTAAGCTCTGACTTGCTAATTGCTCAGTAAAAGTCAGTTCTTTTTCGGTATCATCCGAATTTGTTGTAGGTTCAGTAGTTGGCTCATTAAGTACTGCAAACGTACTTTGCGCTGTTGCCGCTTCATCGGTAGCGCTATTTTGATCTACATTTTTAATTTGTGCGCCACTAATTACACTAAGTGGAATGCTAATCACTTCTGGTGGATAACAAAGCCCTGCTTTTGCACAGCCCTGATAGCGAACTTTAACAACCGCTCCCTCAGTGATATTACTTAACTTACTAACAACGCTCGCGGTATTAAAAAAGACTTCTGTTTTACCAAAAAATTCATCTTCAATAATTTCGCCACCACCAGAGTCACCTACTTGGATGTTTGCGCCCTTGGCAATGATTTCTATTTTCTTTTTATATAAATAATAGTCTGGCGCTATATCCCAACCTACAAACAAGGTGCTGCCTTGCTGATCAAAGTCAAATACAAACGCTTGGTCTACAGGTAAAAAAGTGTGTTGAGGAGGCCCAAGTAGATCACCAAGCACATTATTAGTCGCAGCCTTTACAGGTACGGTTAATAATGTAACCAACAATAAAAAGAAAAAACGCATTAATTCAGTACCTCGTCCATCCAATTAAAATACGCCAAATTTCCCGTAGAAACTTCTAAAACCTGAATCTCTGGCACTTCGTAGCTATGTAACTCTTTTATTGTTAGAAACACATCGTTCATTTTATCTGATTTCGTTTTTATAAGTAGCTTAGCCTCAGTTGCTTCTGCAACTTCGCCTTCCCACATATAAATAGAGCCCATGTTAGGTAAAATATTTACACAAGCAGCTAGTTTTTTTTCTACCAACGCCCTTGCAAGTATGCGTGCTTCTGCTTCGTCTTTGCAGGTCGTAAAAATCATTTTAAAATGCGTAGTCATTATGAACCTATACTTATTGGACAGTGTCTATCATCATAGTATCTGATAGCCGATACAATGTGTAGACGCTAAAATATCAGTAAAATGACGATACCTATGCCCTAACCTTGAAAAGAGACCTCGTCACCCTCATTTATATTTCATCAACTCTTTTGAGTGTCATTATTTAGAGAGCGCTATGTTTAGATTTTTATTTGTGTTGTTTATTATCATCCCTATTATCGAAATCGCTTTGCTGATTCAAGTAAGCGACGTGATTGGTGGATTTGCAACAATTGCACTTGTTGTTATTACGGCGATTTTAGGTGCCAAAATGGTTAAAACACAAGGTATGGGGGCGCTGCAAAACGTACAAGCGCAAATGGCGCAAGGGCAAATGCCAGCCAAAGAATTATTTACCGGAATATGCGTTGTAATTGCAGGTGTATTACTCCTTACTCCTGGCATTATGACTGACGTATTTGGGCTACTATTATTAACCCCTGCAATTCGTAACAAATTGGCTGCAGGCCTTGCTAGCCAAGCAACTGTTAGAATGAGCGCAGGCATGCAACAAGGGCCATCGCCGTTTGCTGGGCAGCAACATGCTGAACGAGAGCAAGGGCAAATGGAACGACCAACTACTATTGATGGTGAATATGAGAGAAAAGATTAAAAATTTATCGTTTTTTCTCTTGGAATTTTTCACTCTACCCCCATTAATGAATGCAAATTAGAAAAGCTTTTTTCTGTACTGTTCAGAAACTGTTAGGAGAACTAAAAAACATGAACATTCGTCCTTTACAAGATCGCGTAATCGTTAAACGTCTAGAAGAAGAAACAAAATCTGCTGGCGGTATTGTATTAACTGGCTCTGCAGCTGAAAAATCAACTCGCGGAGAAGTTGTAGCCGTAGGTAATGGTCGCGTTTTAGAAAACGGTGACGTGAGAGCGTTAGAAGTTAAAGCCGGTGACACTGTGTTATTTGGCTCATATGTTGAAAAAGTTGAAAAGATCGAAGGTCAAGAGTACCTGATCATGCGTGAAGATAATATTTTAGGCATTGTAGGCTAAACCTACTTTTCGTTTATAAACATTTAAGAATTTAGAGGAATTTAAAACATGGCAGCAAAAGAAGTACTTTTTGCAGGTGACGCACGCGCTAAAATGCTAACTGGCGTAAACATCCTGGCAAACGCAGTAAAAGTTACATTAGGTCCTAAAGGCCGTAACGTTGTACTAGATAAATCATTTGGCTCACCAGTTATCACTAAAGATGGTGTATCTGTAGCAAAAGAAATCGAACTTGAAGACAAGTTTGAGAACATGGGCGCACAAATGGTTAAAGAAGTTGCATCTAAAGCAAACGATGCAGCCGGCGATGGTACAACTACCGCTACAGTACTTGCACAGTCTATTGTTAATGAAGGCCTTAAAGCTGTTGCAGCGGGCATGAACCCAATGGATCTTAAGCGCGGCATCGATAAAGCAGTTATTGCTGCTGTTGCAGAGCTTAAAGCGTTATCTGTTCCTTGTTCTGATACTAAAGCAATTGCACAAGTAGGTACTATTTCAGCTAACTCTGATAAAGAGATTGGCGACATCATTGCACAAGCAATGGAAAAAGTAGGCCGTAACAGTGGTGTTATTACTGTAGAAGAAGGTCAATCACTTGAAAACGAACTAGATGTTGTTGAAGGCATGCAGTTTGACCGTGGTTACTTATCTCCTTACTTTATCAACAGCCCAGAAAAAGGTACTGTTGAACTAGATAACCCATTTATTCTACTTGTAGATAAAAAAATATCTAACATCCGCGAATTATTACCAACATTAGAAGCGGTTGCTAAAGCAAGCAAACCACTACTAATCATCGCAGAAGACCTTGAAGGCGAAGCACTAGCTACATTAGTAGTTAATAACATGCGCGGTATTGTTAAAGTATCAGCAGTTAAAGCACCTGGTTTTGGCGACCGTCGTAAAGCAATGCTACAAGATATCGCTGTATTAACTGGCGGTACTGTAATTTCTGAAGAAATCGGCTTAGAGCTTGAAAAAGCAACAGTTGAAGACCTAGGTACAGCTAAGCGCGTAATTATCACTAAAGATGATACAACAATCATTGATGGTGCTGGTGAAGAAGCGGGTATTAGCGGTCGTGTTTCACAAATTAAAGCACAAATCGAAGAAGCAACATCAGACTACGATAAAGAGAAACTACAAGAGCGCATGGCTAAACTAGCTGGCGGTGTTGCAGTAATCAAAGTAGGTGCTGCTACTGAAATGGAAATGAAAGAGAAAAAAGACCGCGTTGAAGATGCATTAAATGCAACTCGTGCAGCGGTTGAAGAAGGCGTAGTACCTGGCGGCGGCGTTGCACTTGTACGTGCAGCTAGCAAGCTGGTAGATTTAGTTGGCGACAACGAAGATCAAAACCACGGTATTAAAGTTGCACTTCGTGCGATGGAAGCGCCACTTCGTCAAATCGTAACTAACGCTGGCGAAGAAGCATCAGTTGTAATTAACGCAGTTAAAGGCGGCGACGGTAACTTTGGTTACAACGCAGCAACTGGTGAATACAACGACATGATTGAAATGGGTATCCTAGATCCAACTAAAGTAACACGCTCTGCATTACAGTTTGCAGGGTCTATTGCGGGTCTAATGATCACTACTGAAGCAATGGTAGCTGAAATCCCAAAAGATGAAGCTGGTGGCGCTGATATGGGTGGCATGGGCGGAATGGGTGGTATGGGCGGGATGATGTAATCATCCCCTAAACACCTAGCTCAAATAAAAACCCAGCTTCGGCTGGGTTTTTAGCTATTGGGCACAAATAAAGTAAAAGCCACAGGTGTGGCTAATTAATAAAATGACTTCGCGTATCCCTTTGCTTCTTAAATGCATGCCAAGCCATACTCAGAGTTAATTTTATTTATTAAAAATTATTAAGGATATTAAGATGAATAAAAAACCTGAACTAATCATTTCATCACTCGATGCAGATAGATTGTATGATTTAATGGAATCATTGCCTGCAGGTAGCTTTGCTAATAAAGAAGAATTGGAAGCTGAATTGGCACGAGCAACAATAGTCGAGCCTAAAGATATGCCATCGTCAGTTGTAACGATGAACTCAACTGTAAACTTTATTGTTGAGTCTTCTAAAGAAGAATTTACGTTAACCTTGGTGTACCCAAAGAACAGTGACTCTAGCGGCGATAAAATATCGATATTATCACCCGTTGGTAGCGCATTACTTGGACTGTCACAAGGTGACGAAATTGAGTGGCCTAAACCTAATGGCGGCTTAATAAAGGTAAAAATAAAAGAAGTAACCTATCAACCGGAACGTGCTGGTGAATTACACAGGTAAACACTTTATGCACTTAGCACTAAAAATCGATTTAAAGTAGACCTAGCTTCGGCTGGGTTTTGCTTTTTATTATAAAGCAGATTGATACTGTTTAATTTATACCTATAACTAAGTTACATATTGGGGGCATATACCCTGCGTAATCGTTTACTAAACAACCTGAACTCTGGATAATAAATCTATCTCAAGCAGCTATTTTCAGCGCTCACTGCGTTGAGTTTACTTGCAATAGGCCAGCTATTGACGCGTAAGTTCGCCTTGTTTTCACTGAAAATTTCTGGCTAGAGAAAATAAATTTAAATATCACTATAATTCAATACATTGGTAAATCTCTTAACCAGAGTTCAGGTTAAATATGATAAAAAGCACATTTATTTAATAGTACGGAGTGAGCTAAACATGACTAACGTTCAACAGCATATCGGCAGCATTGCATTAGTTGTTAAGGACTACGACGATGCCATTGAGTTTTATACTCAAAAGCTTAACTTTGAGTTAGTCGAAGATACTGATTTAGAAGATGGTAAACGCTGGGTGTTAATTTCACCTCCAAATTCAAACGGGGCTTGTTCGAGCAGGACTAATCTACTGCTTGCTAAAGCCACAACACCCGAACAAATCAGTGCTATTGGTAACCAAACAGGTGGTCGTGTGTTTTTATTTTTGCATACCAATGACTTTTGGCGAGATTATAATTTAATGCTTTCTAAAGGCGTTACATTTAACGAAGAACCTAGAGTAGAACCCTATGGCACCGTAGTGGTTTTTGAAGATTTATATGGTACAAAATGGGATCTACTACAGCTTAATAATTAGCAAGATAAAGTGACGCTTAAACTCACGTCACTTTATTAACTAACTCTCTTACGATTGGGAATAGATCACTGGGTAGCATTCCTCTTTGCCCGTCTCGCTCACTTGCGATATCACCGGCTTTAGCGTGCAGTGTTACACCATAACGCGCTGCTTCATCAATAGTTAAACCTTGAGCAAGTAATGCCCCAATAATACCAGAGAGTACATCGCCACTGCCGCCAACGGCCAGTCCTGGGTTGCCATCCTCACACACCCACGTGTGCTGGGCATTATCTATTAATGTTCCTGCGCCTTTTAATACACAAGCCGCGGTATAGCGCTTGGCGCAAAGGCGAGCATAATTAAAACGATCAGATTCGATTTCGCTGGTGCTAACACTCAGGAGTCGAGAGGCTTCGCCGGGATGTGGAGTAAGTACGCATTGCTCTAATGTGTATGATGAAGCTTGCTTAGCCAGTAAATTAAGGGCATCTGCATCTATAACCAATGGCATTTTATTGTTTTGGCAATATTGCATTACTTCATCGAATGTTTGTTGTGCCCATTCGTCTTGCCCAAGCCCTGGACCAATAACAACGCAGCTTGCCCACTCTAGCGCTTGATGTAAATTATTACTGCTTACCATAAGTTCTGGTCTGCCAATGCTAATAGGCGTTATTGAGCTTTCGTGTGTATACACTCTTACCATGCCAGCACCCGTTCTAAGAGCTGCTTCACTACTTAACCTAATTGCACCTGCAGTACCTTGATTGCCTCCAACACATAAAAGCTTGCCATGGCTGCCTTTGTGACTATTGATTGCCCGCGTGGCTATTCCTTTAAAGCTATTAATATTTATCAAGGTTCCTGATGATTGAGCGATACAAGTAAACGCATCACCAATTGCTAAATCATCAAATACTAACTTACCGCTATATTGTTTACCTGCCGTCGTTGTGAGCCCTTGCTTTATACCTACAAAAGTAACGGTTGAAGTAGCTTGTACTGCGCACCCTAAAGGCTGTCCTGTATTTGCTTCAATGCCTGATGGAATATCAATGCTTATTACGGGCTTACCACTGTTATTTACAGCGTTAATTATATTCGCAAAATTATCGCGTACGGCGCTATTAAGCCCAGTACCAAGGAGCGCATCAATAACTATATCGCACTTATTAAGAGTGTCTTTTGTAAAATGAGAAACCACCCCACCCGCTTCTATCCATAGCTGCTGCGCTTTTGCTGCATCACCAGTTAATACTTTATTAGGCTCAGCTGCGCATACTGTTACCTTTTTACCTGATTGCATAATAAGCCTAGCTACAACGTAACCGTCTCCAGCGTTGTTACCATGGCCAACAATGACTAATGTATGCTGTGCATCAAATAACTGCCATTGCTTATATACAGCCTCGCCTGCACGCTGCATTAGGGTAAATAAATCACAATGACTATTTTTAGCAGCTAAAGCTTCGTTGTCTCTTACTTGTTGTGCGGTAAATAAGGTTTTATTAAGCATAAAGGCTCCTTTACTAGGTGATACTTCACCTTATCAAATACTTATATCTAGCGGCTAGTTCCGTTGACAATTTTAAACTGCAATTTTATTTAAACTCTAACTTAGCAAAATACTCCCAAGCCAATTTGGGCATGACCAACATGAGCACGACTAACTTGAGCAAGGTGAGCTAATTAAAGTACAATGCAGTTAATTAAAGGCTTGGCTTACTTGTAACCCAAGCCTGTTTATTTTTAGGTAGAGAAAAACATGGCACAAACTCGCGGTAACTTATTTATTTTGTCAGCCCCTTCTGGTGCTGGTAAATCAAGCTTAATCAATGCGTTATTAAAAAAACACGCTGACATGAAAGTATCTGTATCACATACAACTCGCGCCCCTCGCCCAGGTGAAGAAAATGGCGTGCATTATCACTTTGTATCTACAGACGAATTTAAAGCGCTTATTGCCAAAGATGACTTTTTTGAATGGGCTCAAGTATTCGATAATTACTACGGCACATCAAAGCAGGCTATTGAGTCGCAACTTGATGCCGGTATTGATGTGTTTTTAGATATTGATTGGCAAGGCGCTCAGCAAGTGCGCAAAATTATGCCAAGCGTACAAACTATTTTTATTCTACCTCCTTCAAAAGAAGAATTAGAACAACGCTTAAATAACCGTGGCCAAGATTCGGCTGAGGTTATTGCCTCTCGTATGGCAAAAGCACAATCTGAAACATCACATTATAATGAATACGACTTTGTAATTGTTAATGATGACTTTGAGGACGCACTTGCCGACATAGAAATGATTGTAATGGCTCAGCGCTTAACACTAAAAGCGCAAGAAGATCGTCATCAAGTTTTACTAAATAGTCTGCTTAAATAATTTAAGCTTACTTAAATTAGACTTAGGCAAGTAAAACTGATAAAAATTGAACACTGGCTATTGGCGAAAGTGGCTCCTTGGAGTAAACTACGTCTTTGCTTTTAAATTATTTTTGGAGTGCTGTGATGGCCCGCGTAACAGTTGAAGATGCAGTAGATGCAGTTGGTAATCGTTTTGACTTAATTTTAGTTGCGGCTCGTCGTGCCCGCCAAATTGCTGTTGGTGGTAAAACTCCACTAGTAGACCCTGAAAACGATAAGCCAACGGTAGTTGCTTTACGTGAAATTGAATTAGGTTTAGTTGATAGCGCTTCAATGGACTTAATTGACCGTGAAGAACAACAACACCAAGAAGCAGCAGAATTAGCTGCTGTTGCTGCCATTGTTGGTGGCAACCAATAATCGACCTCCCGGTCTGATTTAGCCAACGGCGCAGTATTTCTACTATAGCCGTTGGCAATCCTTTCATTTCATCGTATATTCGTAGCTTACCTAATTTGCTTCACTAGGGCCTGTTGACCTTTCGAGGTTAAATTTGCAGCAGTATGCTTGGTATTTAGGCAAGGCAGAGCCTATGTAGTGTGGTTATTTCCCATAAATAGGCGATAACGCAGCATAAATGCCAAACATGTGCTGCCCAAAGGGTTCTGCCTAGGGGCAATTTACTCTTTGTTGCTCGATTTTTACTTAGCCCGCTAGGCTAAAAGCCTCGCGCCGCGATTAAATCGCCCCTAGATTGAACAAATTTTAATCCTGAAAGGTCAACAGGCCCTAGAACATTGGAGTGTGAATGTATCTTTTTGAAGGTCTTAAAAAGAAAATTTCAGAATACTTGCCCGCTGCTGATGTAGAGCTGGTTCAAAAATCTTACGTGGTAGCCCGAGAGGCCCATGAAGGACAAACTCGCTCAAGTGGCGAACCTTACATAACTCATCCAGTCGAAGTAACTCAAATTCTTGCAGGCATGCATCTTGATCACGAAACGCTCATGGCCGCGCTAATGCATGATGTAATTGAAGATACTGATTTTAGCCAACAAGATTTAGCCGAAATTTTTGGCGAAACTGTGGCAGAACTCGTTGAAGGTGTAAGTAAGCTCGATAAGCTCAGCTTTAAAGATAAAAAAGAATTCCAAGCTGAAAACTACCGCAAAATGATTATGGCAATGACTCAAGATATTCGAGTTATTTTAATCAAGCTTGCTGATAGAACGCACAATATGCGTACTTTAGGGGCACTGCGCCCAGATAAGCGCCGCAGAATAGCACGTGAAACGCTTGAGATTTATGCGCCAATAGCAAACCGCTTAGGTATTCACGATATTAAAAATGAGCTTGAAGACTTAGGTTTTCAAGCTTTATATCCAATGCGTCATCGCGCACTTAAATCTGAAGTAGCTAAAGCACGTGGTAATCGCAAAGAAGTTATCACTAATATCCAACATGAAATAGAAGCACGTCTTGAAGAGTCAGGCATTAAAGCGACTGTGTCAGGCCGTGAGAAACATTTATATAGTATTTATAAAAAAATGCTTAATAAAGAACTGCTATTTAACGAAGTTATGGATATTTACGCGTTTAGAATTGCAGTTGATTCTATGGATACGTGTTATCGCGTATTAGGTGTGGCTCATAGTCTTTATAAGCCTATAGAAACACGCTTTAAAGATTATATTGCTGTACCAAAAACTAATGGTTACCAATCGCTTCATACTTCATTAGTTGGCCCACACGGAATACCTGTTGAGATTCAGATTCGTACTCACGATATGGATCAGATGGCCGACAAAGGTGTAGCGGCGCACTGGATGTATAAAAAATCAGGTGATGGTGCAGGTAATACTTCGCAGCAACGTGCTCGCCAATGGATGCAAAGCTTATTAGAGCTTCAGCAAAGTGCGGGTTCATCGTTTGAATTTATTGAAAACGTAAAAACCGAGCTATTCCCAGAAGAAATTTACGTATTTACACCTGATGGTCGTATTGTTGAGCTACCAATGGGCGCTACCGCAGTCGATTTTGCGTATGCTGTTCATACTGATGTAGGCAACACTTGTGTAGGCGCTCGCGTTAATCGCAAGCCACATCCTTTAAGTAGGCCATTAGATACAGGGCAAACCATAGAGATAATAACAAGCTCAGGTGCCCACCCTAATGCAACATGGCTAAACTTTATTGTTACTGGTAAAGCACGCTTAGGTGTTCGTAATTACCTTAGAAGCCAGCATCATGAAGAGGCTATGCTTTTAGGACGTCGTTTACTTGATTCAGCATTAGGCGAAAACAAATTAGATAGCATTGCTGATGAAAATATAGCGAGAGTACTTGAAGAGCACGAACTAACTACGCTTCTTGAATTACTTGTAGAAATTGGCTCTGGTAACTTAATGAGTATGTTAATTGCCAAGCGCTTATTGCAAAATGACAATGACGATTTAACTGATATAACAAGCCAAGCTAAAGCGACCATTATTGGTACTGAAGGCATGTTAGTGAATTACTCTAAGTGTTGCCGACCTGTACCAGGCGATGCTATTACGGCTCATATAAGCCAAGGTAAAGGTCTGACCGTTCACCGCCAAGAATGTAAAAACATCCGTGGCTGGGAAAATGAGCGCTCTAAATACTTAGTTGTAAAATGGGACGATAACCCAGAGAAAGAATATATTGCAGCTCTGAGAGTTGAAATTATTAATCATCAAGGAGCTCTGGCTAAATTAACCAATGTTGTTACTACAACCCAAGCCAATATTGTCGAAATTACCACCGATGAAAAAGAAAGTAATTTATACGTGATAGATTTAGGGGTTACCGTTAAAAACCGTATCCACGTTGCTAACATTATGCGCCGCATTCGCGTTATGCCTGATGTACAAAAAGTCTATCGTAAAAAATAAAATAGGAAGCACATGAATAAAGCATTTATCTCTACCGACAAAGCACCCGCAGCTATTGGCACTTATAGCCAAGCAGTTAAAGTAGGTACCGCTGTTTATTTATCTGGTCAAATTCCACTAGTTCCAGAAACGATGGAAATGATTTCAGAAGATTTTAGCGAGCAAACGCATCAGGTATTTAAAAATATTGCTGCGGTATGTGAAGAAGCAGGCGGAAAAATTCACGATTTAGTTAAAATCAATATTTACCTAACTGATCTATCTAACTTCGCCACTGTAAATGAAGTGATGAGCCAATACTTTAAACAACCTTACCCAGCGAGAGCTGCATTAGGTGTTCGTGCACTACCAAAAGGTGCACAAGTTGAAATAGACGGGATAATGGAATTACCTTCTACCAATTAAGTATTGCAGGCTATAGAGCTTCTCTATAGCCTTTATTTTTTCTTTGTACTTCGCTTTTTCTGACTTCTTGACTCAAAAGTAAATTTCTAGCAATCTATAGTTGTATTTTTATAAATAAACTCAACTAAAGTAGTGAAAAAGGATTAACTCGTGTTTAAGCTTTCCCATAATGGAAATGTTGTACTTAATGTAAAAGAGCATACTCCTCCCAGCGCTGCATTTATTTTAGGGGCTCTTGAAAAGTCTAGTTTTTGTGAGTGTAAAATCGATCATGAATCCATAAACGATTTTTTTAAAAATGAAACCTCTGAACAAATACTTGTTGTGGCAAGTAAACATGATGCTGCATTAAATGTAACCATCAGCGACGATAAAATGCTGGCTATTGGTGAACTAACGCTTGCCCAAGGTGGAAAGTTATTAAATTTAGAGGATGCAAAAAAACAGCTTGTTAAAGCCGGGATTGTTCGTGGCTATAAACAGGCATTTTTAGAACAATTACTGCAAAAGCAATTTGAGCATTCTGCAGGTACTGTAGTTAAAGGCGTATTAGCTAAGGGTAGGCTCCCAAGTGACGGTTTAGCTAGCAAATTAATTGCAACAGTAAAAACTTTAAAAGATCGTTTAAAAACACCCAAGCTCCAAGAAGATGGCAGTGTGGATATGCGTGACTTTGGTAAACTTGCAAGCGTAGAGCCTGGCTCTGTGCTTATTCGTCAACAACCAGCAACTCCCGGCAAAGAAGGCTTTACCGTAATAGGTGACATACTGCCCGCAAAGCCTGGAGAAAATAAACAATTAGTAGCAGGCGAAGGCACTGAAATATCAAAAATGAATCCGCTTGAGTTAGTCTCAACTATTGCAGGTGTCCCCGTTGAAATAAATAATGGTATGCGTGTAGATGATATTTTTACCATTTCAGACGTGAACGTAAAAAGCGGCCATATTGATTTTGAGGGCAGTGTTATCGTCACTCGCAATATAGAACCAGGTATGAAAGTAAACGCCAAAGGCGATATTACTATATTTGGTACCGTAGAATCAGGCGAGCTTACCGCGAGTGGAGATATAACAGTTAAGCAGGGTATTATTGGCCATCAAAAAGCTGATGAACAATCACTTTCTTGTAAACTAGTTGCACAAGGTGATATTCATGTCTCTCATTCACAATATAGCTACCTAGAGGCGAATAATATATTTATTGAGCGCCAAACAAGCCACTGTGTAATGAAAGCCAAGCGTTTATTGCAAGTTGGTCAATCTGAGCTGCCCAAGGGGAAGATTTTCGGTGGTGAAATACTTGATGCAACTATGCTCATTGCTGGTGAAATAGGTAATGAATCTGGGGCCAAAATGATAATTAACTTGGCAGTATCAGCTACTGAAATAACGGCAAAGACCGATAGTTGTTTTAAAGATTTAGCTAAAACAGATGAGCAATTAGATACGCTTCAAGCCGCACTAGAAAAAACAAGTTTAGTCGCCGACATAGAAAAAAAGAATTTACTGATTAATAAAATTGGCGCAACCCAGCAGCATTATTGCCAACAATCCGAGCAATTAGAAAAACAACTTTCTAATTTAGAGCATGACTTACATAACCTACTTAACGACGCACGTTTTACTGCGAACTATATTCTACATTCTGGCGTAGAAATTCACATATTTAACAAAGTTTTTAAAACAACCCGTAATTATCCACCATGTACCGTTAAATTAGAAAATAATAAAATAGCAATTGAATTTAAAACGTCATAACCAAAGTGCTAGAAGCACTTTGGTTTTATTACTATAGTAAGTCACTTACCTCAGCATGTGTATGCTGCGGCCATACACCCACTTGCACTTGGCCAATATGCTGCTTTTGCAGCAATAGCATCGCTAGTCGCGACTGCCCTATTCCACCGCCAATTGTTTGCGGAAATTTACTTTGTAGTAGCGCTTTATGCCAATCAAACTCTAAGCGGTCTTCATCTCCAGTAGTACTTAACTGCGCTTTTAAAACCTCCGGACTTACACGTATACCCATTGATGATATTTCAAATGCATTTTCAAGCACTGGGTTCCATACCAAAATATCGCCATTTAAGCCCATGTATTGATCGCATGTTGGCGTAGACCAATCATCGTAATCTGGGGCTCTTACATCGTGAATTTTGCCATCTCCGAGTGCGCCACCAATACCAATTAAAAATACAGCACCATATTCTTGTGCAATGGCTTTTTCGCGTTGCTTAGCACTAAAATCAGGATACATTATACGTAGCTCTTCACTGTGCACAAACTTAATATCGTCCGGTAAAAATGGCGTTAAACCATAAGACTCGCTTACAAAAGCTTCCGTCTCTTTTATTCCTTTATAAATAGATTGAACAGTTTGCTTTAGTGTTGCCAGCGAACGTTCTGTCGTTTCGTTAATTACTTTTTCCCAATCCCACTGATCAACATATACAGAATGAATAGGACTTAATGAATCTTCATCTGGGCGCAAAGCCTTCATTTGAGTGTAAATACCCTCACCAACACTAAAGCCATAAGTTGCCAATGTTTTACGTTTCCACTTAGCCAGTGAATGCACCACTTCGTAGCGGCTATCTGTAATCGCTTTCACATTTACAGCAACTGCGTTTTCATGGCCGCTTAAGTTATCTTGCGTACCGTCGCCAACCTTAGCCAAAATTGGGGCTTGAACCTCAACCAGCCCAAGTTGGGTTTCTAGTTGTTGTGAAAAAAATTGCTTAACTTTACTTATTTGCTGCTGTTGCTGCACATAGTGTGAACTCATAATAATTGGCCTCATTCCCAGTTATTGCTACTTGCTTAATTGATAAAAAGCGATCTAATTAACGCCCTTAATGAAGTTAATGTAACGATTTAAAGGATTAATTCAACATCCCATAACAAAAATAGCTTTAATATATAAAAACCATCAATTAAATGGTATAAAAAGCATACATTCGATAATTTCATGAGAAAAATATAATGGAAAATTATTTAATCGATAATCTCGATAAACAGATACTTCATGCGTTAATGGCAAATGCCCGTACTGCGTACGCCGAATTAGCAAAAAGATTTAATGTAAGCGCAGGGACAATTCACGTAAGAATTGAAAAAATGAAGCAAGCAGGGATCATTACAGGCACCCAATTAACGATTAATACTAAACAGCTAGGCTACGATGTATGCTGCTTTATAGGTATTAATTTAAATAACGCACGTGATTACCCGCAAACGCTTATAAAGCTAGAAGCATTGGAGGAAGTGGTAGAGGCTTATTACACAACAGGTAACTACAGTATATTTATAAAGGTAATGACAAAGTCCATTGATCACTTACAAGATGTGCTGATTAATAAAATACAGGCAATAGAAGCCATTCAGTCAACAGAGACACTCATTTCTCTACAAAACCCAATTAGCCGTACGGTAATGCCTTAACTACAAAAATCTCGTATAATTGCCGAAAAAAGAGGATAACCATGCAGCAAACTCGCTATCAAAGAATCGAAGACGTACTTTCGCGCCGTCAAACAGACCTAACCGTGTGTTTAGAAGACGTGCACAAACACCATAACTTATCTGCAATAGTACGAAGTGCTGATGCGGTTGGTTGCCATCACGTACATGCTGTATGGCCTGAAAAGCAAAAATGGCTAACAAATAATACCTCAGGTGGCAGTAAAAACTGGCTAGAGACGCACTTACATAGAAATATTGATGATGCCGTTACTGCAATGCGTGAACGCAATCCAGAAATACAAATACTCGCGACTCATCTATCAGAAGATGCCGTTGATTTTAGAGAAGTAGATTACACCAAGCCAACGGCTATTATTGTTGGACAAGAAAAAACGGGGATATCAGAAAAAGCCCTAGAATATGCCGATCAAAATATTATTATTCCAATGCAAGGCATGGTGCAATCACTAAATGTTTCGGTTGCTGCTGCGCTAATATTGTTTGAAGCACAGCGCCAACGCGAGCTGGCTGGTTTATATAATAGAGATATGCTGAGCGCCGAAGTTAAGCACCCACTTTACTTTGAAGGCTGCCATCCTATTATCGCGAGGCAGTGTAAACAAAAAAAATTACCCTACCCCGCACTTGATGCAAACGGCGAAATAGTCGCTGACGAGCAATTTTGGCAAGCTTTAAAACATACTTGATGGGCTAAAGTTCTGTAAGTACACTTAGCCTACTCACAAATAATAAGATTGATACACTTTGTCTAAACCTAGCTTAAATCAATACCCAATTACAGAGCTCAAAGGGGTCGGCCCAAAAATGGCTGAGCGTTTGTTAAAGCTAGGTATTTTAACTGTGCAAGATATGCTTTTTCATTTGCCACTTCGCTATGAAGATCGCACTCGCTTATACGCGATTAGCGAGTTGTCACTTCACAGCCACGTAAGTGTTGAAGCAACAATTGAAACAAGCCAAATTACGTTTGGTAAAAGGCGCATGCTTGTTTGCCAAATCAATGACGGTACTGGCAGGCTAACACTACGATTTTTTAATTTTACCGCCGCACAAAAAAACGCATTTAGTGCAGGTAAAATAATACGTTGTTTTGGTGAAGTGCGCCGTGGCCGTGTTGGCTTTGAAATGAACCATCCTGAATACAGCATCAGCGATACCTCTAACGAGCAACCAGTAGCGACCACATTAACGCCCGTTTATTCAACAACCGAAGGTTTAAAGCAACTATCGATTAGGGCTTTAAGCGAGCAGGCTATTGATTTACTACATAAATACTCAGTAGAAGAACTACTGCCTTCACAGTGGCAGCCATCAAATATACCGCTAAGTGACGCCTTATTATTACTGCACCGCCCACCAAATGATGTTGATGTGACTGCATTAGAGCAAGGTACTCACCCTGCCCAACAGCGCCTTGTATTTGAGGAGTTACTTGCTCAAAACCTCAGCTTATTAAAAGTACGAGAGCAAGGGCAACAAGTTAAGGCCGTCGCATTAAATCCGGTAAACACATTAGAAAGCCAATTTTTAGAGCAACTTCCTTTTGCACCCACAAATGCGCAAAGCCGCGTAGTTGCTGAAATTAAAGGTGACATGCAACACGCGTATCCAATGATGCGTTTAGTACAAGGCGATGTAGGCTCAGGTAAAACCCTAGTAGCAGCACTTAGTGCACTAACAGCCATTGCGCAGGGCTTTCAAGTAGCTTTAATGGCTCCTACTGAAATTTTATCAGAGCAACATGGCGTTAATTTTACAACGTGGTTTAATCAACTAGGTATAACCGTTGCTTGGCTTGGCGGTAAAACAAAAGGCAAAGAGCGCGTAGCAACACTTGAAAAAATAGCCTCCGGTGAGGCGCAAATGATTGTAGGTACTCACGCTTTATTTCAAGATGAAGTTAAGTTTAATAACTTAGTGCTTATCGTTATTGATGAACAACACCGCTTTGGTGTCCACCAGCGTTTATCACTGCGCGAAAAGGGTAAGTTTGGTGATTGTTACCCTCATCAACTAGTTATGACCGCAACACCTATCCCACGTACGCTCGCTATGACCGCCTATGCCGACTTAGAAACCTCTGTGATTGACGAGCTACCTCCTGGGCGTACGCCAATTACAACAGTGGCACTTCCTGATACTCGCAGGGACGATATTATTGCTCGCGTTAAATTAGCGTGTAACGAGCAAGGCCGCCAAGTTTATTGGGTGTGTACACTTATTGATGAATCTGAAGTACTGCAATGCCAAGCCGCCGAAGACAGTGCACTACAGTTAAAAGAAGCGCTACCAGAGCTAAACGTAGGTTTAGTACATGGGCGAATGAAATCAGCTGAAAAACAAGCCATTATGAGCGAGTTTAAAGCAGGTAATATACATGTTTTGGTTGCCACTACGGTTATTGAAGTTGGTGTAGATGTCCCTAATGCGAGCTTAATCATTATAGAAAACCCTGAGCGCTTAGGCTTAGCACAGCTGCATCAGTTACGTGGGCGAGTTGGCCGTGGCGCTACTGCATCGCATTGCGTGCTTTTATACCATGCGCCGCTGTCTCATACCGCTCAAAAGCGATTAGGCGTACTACGCGATAGTAACGATGGTTTTGTAATAGCAGAGCGCGATTTAGAAATTCGTGGCCCTGGTGAAGTGCTCGGTACAAAACAAACAGGGTTAGCCGAGTTTAAAATTGCCGATCTTACCCGTGATAAGCACATACTTAATCAAGTAAGACCGATTGCACAGCAAATGCTTAAGCAACACCCAGAGGTTGTTGACCCACTAATTCAACGCTGGTTGGGTAACAAGCAAAATTACGCGCAAGCGTAACCACTCTATTTTCGATACTTTTGAGTTTACTAAGTTAATTTACTAAATTAGCTTACAAAGGATATAAAAAAGCTAGCCCTAAACAATATAGAGCTGACTACTGATATCTAAGCTAAGCAGCATAAAAGCGATTAGCGCCTTTTACTGCTCTTAGTTAAATTTAAGCTTTGTTAAGCTCAAAAATAAGCGATGTTTGCGGGAATGATATTGGCATTTGTAAACCAAACTGCATTAGCGCTTCACCTGTAAATGTTTGACCATTTACCGCAGCAATAGAAGATGGGCGATACTCGTCAAATTTTACCGGCCACACTAAATTAAGTGTGTACTGCGCATCGGCATCTAGGCCAACAAAACGAAGCTTATTAGGCGCTGTACGCGGTGTTTCGCGAACGCTGTTATAGGCAAATAACGCTTTTGTTTTTTGCTCATCGATTAAACCAAAGTTAATTGATAAATCGTCGCTATCTAGGCGGTATAAATCGGCGCTATGAATAAACTCACGATGCTCTTTGTGTAGTGCTATTGCCGCTTTAAGTGCATTGTATTCGTGATCGTTCAGTTCACGTGGGTCCATTTCGATTCCCATGTGGCCAAACATTGATACCGCAGCACGCATTTCAATACTTACATTACGCCCTGTGATATGACAATCACGTGGGCCTACGTGTGCCCCCATAACCGACGATGGGAAAAAGAACGAACATCCACGCTGTATTTCAAGGCGATCAAGCGCATCGTTTGAATCTGACGTCCATACACGGTCTGTGTGTGCAAGTACGCCGTAATCTACACGTGCACCACCTGACGAACAGCTTTCTATTTCAAGCCCTGGATGCGCCGCTTTAATACGATCAATTAAACGATAAAGTGCCAATGTTTGCTGGTGCACAGCAGGCTTACCATCAAAATTACCCGCATGGTTAATATCGCGGTTCATATCCCATTTAATGTACTTAATAGTTGGGTATTCAACTAAAATATCGTCAATCGCTTTGTATAGGTACTCAACAACCTCAGAGCGGGTTAAATCAAGTACTAGCTGATTTCTAAAGCTTAACTGTTCGTTGTTTTCAGATCCTAAAACCCAATCAGGATGCGCACGGTATAAATCGCTATCAGGGTTGACCATTTCTGGTTCAAACCAAATACCAAACTCCATACCTAAGCTATTCACATGATCAATAACTGGTGATAAACCATCGGGGTAAATTTTGTAATCTACTGTCCAATCACCTAAACCAGCGTTATCGCCACGGCGGCCTTTAAACCAACCATCATCAAGTACAAAACGTTCAATACCTAACGGCGCTACTTTGTCGGCTAGCTGCTTAAGCGTGTCTACGTCGTGATCAAAGTAAATGCCTTCCCATGTGTTGTAATGCACAGGACGCGTTTTTTCACGCTGTGCTTGGCTAAGTAAATTAGCTTTAACAAAACGATGAAAATTACGAGAAAGCGCACTAAAGCCTTCACTCGAAAACGAGCCATAAATGCTCGGGCTTTGATACGTTTGACCTTTAGCAAGCGTAAGCTCACCAGGAAGTAATAGCTCACCCATTTGCACGTAACGACGACCTTCAGCTAGAAGCTCTGCGCGTAGTTTATTGTTGCCGCTCCAACCTAAATGAAAGCCGTAACATTCGCCGTGCTGCTCGCCTGCATTTTCGTTATGCACTAATAAACCAGGAAATACATCGTGTGATGTTTTGCCTTTACGGTTTTCACGAACAAAACTGCCTAAGACTAAATCAACCGATTGACGCTGGAATTCGTTTGACCAACGACCTTCAAAGCTCACTATTTTGCTTACGCTATCTGGCAATTGAAATGTTGGCGCGGCGCAAAAATTAACGCCCAGTGGTGAGCCGCCTAAATTAGTTAATACAGTATGTGCACTAAGTACGTCAGTGCTTTTATCAAGTGTAATGCTGTGCACGACTTCAATACCACGAAGCTTATCTACGCTTACAAATTCAAGTGTTGCGGCTGAAGGCTGACGAACTTCTTGAAGTTGTGGCCCTACTGACCATGCGATTGAATCATTTACTAGCTCAAGCCCTGGCGCACCAGTAAAGCCTTCGCCTAATAACGGAGATAGAGAAATAGGCGCTTCTTCAACCACGGCACATTTTACTTCTTGACGCGTAGCAAGCTGAGTTAGCATTGTTTCTGTTGTTTGCTCAGATAGGCGTTTACCAAAGTACAGTAACGCCGGTGTTTTGCTCTGGCAGTCGAAAATAACGGTGCTGTTTACACTGTCTAATCGATAAAATGATTTAGTGTCGGCCATGATTTTCCTATCCTCTTGTTCATTGTGTGAGTTATAAATATAACGAAAATTAGTAAGCTACACTATGTACTAAATGTATCTCTTTGCTTGAGCCACAATCTATCAGACAGTGACATTCAATAATAATAGTATATATCATATAAATTAGGTTTTGATAGTCTTTACATCGCAAATAGTCAGATAAACTCACTGGAAGTACCACTGTAATAAAAAGTATTAAACTAACCTTCGCTTTGAAGTTCTCATGTTGCTTTTAATACATATAAAAAATCGGCCAGAGTTCCCCCATGACCGATTTTGTCAGCTTAAACTATTTATACGTTATTTTTGTACTTGTGCTTGGCCTGCGTCATCAAGTGCTGGTGTTTTACCTGCCCACTGTGCATTTAAACCAAATACCACTTTATTTACTATCAATGCAAAAGCGACACATACAATCAGTGTAATTGGCATTAAGTGAATGTAATGAATGTCAGTATGCAGTGGTGAGTTTGCAAATGTAAGCATGCCGTACATTACAACACCTAAAATTACTGCTGCAATACCCGCTCGTGCATCAACATTTTTAAATAATAAGCCCACTACAAAAATTGAGAATATAGGCATACTTAATAAGCCATTTAATTGCTGTAGTAAGTTAATAATACTGTCTGCTTGCTGGTAAATTGGTACAAGTACCAGTGTTAAGCTTGTTAGTAGCAATGTTACGTAACCACTTAGCTTTACAACACTTGGCTCTTTATTAAAGTACGCTTCGTGAATGTCACACACATATAGTGCTGTAGCTGAATTTAATAAGCTGTTGTAAGTTGAGAGTACAGCTGCTGCCATTGCCGCTGCGAACACACCGGTTAACCATGCTGGCATTACATCACCCACAATTCGACCATAAGCCGCGTCGCCAATATCGCCATAAAGTTTAAACGAAATAATACCCGGTAATACCACAATTGCAGGGACGATTAAAAAACGAATACCCGCAGCTGCAAATATACCTTTTTGCGCTTCTTTAACATTAGGTGCTGCCATTGCTCGCTGTGTGATTGTTTGGTTAGTACCCCAGTAATACATTTGAATAAAGATCATACCGGTTAAAAGTGTCGGCCACGGAATAGGTGAGTCAGCATCGCCTATGAGTGTTAAGCGCTCCTCAGGAATACCCGTAAAGTCATAATCAATAGCATTAAGTGCTAAAAATACGACTAAAACAGCCATGCCTAGTACAAGTATGCCATTGTAGGTATCCGATACAGCAACTGCTCGCAGACCGCCAAAAAACGCATAAACAGCACCAATAATAGCAAATGCGGTGGCGATATACATTAGCGGAATATCAACCTTAAACATGGTTTGCATAAATAGCGCGCCAGAATAAATAACCGCTGGCATATAAATAAGTGCATTACCTAAAAAGAATAAACCACCAATAACAGCGCGAATATGTTTGTTGTTATAGCGTTTTTCTAAAAGCTCTGTGGTCGTTGTACAGTTGTATTTGTAATAAACAGGAATGAACACTTTGGCTAAAATAATCAAACCTATAATTGCTGCAAGCTCCCACCAAACCAGTAAAGCCATTTGGTTACCATTCATGCCTACAAGCTGATCAGTACTTAAATTAGTAAGTGTTATTGAACCTGCAACAAACATCCAAGTAAGACCACCGCCTGCTAAAAAATACTCTTTGGTTTGGCTTTGTCCGTTATTGCGATTTTGGCCTCGGCATTTCCAATAAGTAAGGCCACCAATTAAAGCGGTGACAAAAACAAAAACCACCAGCTGTAAAATGTTATCTGACATGTGTGTGTCTCCTGCGCGTTATGCGCAATGTCTGTGTAATAAAAAATGCACGCTACAGCGCGTGCGCATCTCGACTTAGTTCTAACTTAATCTGCTTTAAAGGCATAAGTTCGGGACGTTGGTTATGCAGCTTTACCAATGCATTTAACTGAAACAGTGAAATAAGCATGCTGTTAAGCACACTCAAGTAACCCTGCTTTTGTAGTTCTGCAACGGTATTGCTATTTAATGTTTGCAGTTTGTCTTCATCAACGGTGCTCAAACCTTGAATAGTTTGGGTTTCGCCTTGTTCAAACTGCAATACAATATCTATGTTTTTAATGAGCCCTAACCGAGTAATTTCTTGGGTAAATTGATACGTTTGATAGTCATTTTTTAAGTCGCTTTCTAACAGTTTTTGCTGTGCACTTAAAAATAAACTCGGGTTACCTTTAGCATCAAATAGTGCCTCACCTTGCTGCGTGTTTACGGCTGAGCTTTGATCATCAATCGCGATAAAATAATCGCTACTATTTGCTTCTCGGGTCATTAAATAAAGAGGCTGGGTTTGCATACATACCGGCGTGTAAAGTGCCTGCCATTGGTTGTTATTAACCAATAAACTTTGACCTGCACTAAAGCTGGTTAACGCTGATACGGTATAACTACCATTTTGTGTATTACGTGCTAAAAAAATAGGTAAGTCGCAGGCTGCTTTTGCTATTTCATTTGCTCTTAAATTAACTAAATGCTGCGTTTTTGCATATTCAACGGCTGCATTGGGGTTAATTTTTAATGTTTGGTGTTTGGTGTTTACTAGTCCACTAATAGCCATAGTTACACATCCTTAAACTGGGTTAGCTGCTAACCACTGCTCTATAAAAGCACGGTGAGGCGGCAAAGTTTGCAACATCTGCTGTGTAAGCTGGCTGTTACGTTCAATTATTTGTTTGGCTTGCACATGCTGTGAATACAAATATGCTTGTTTAGTAAAGTCAGGCTTAAAGCCCATACCGTACAAAACATACTGATAACTGGCGGCAGGGAATAACTCTAATGCGCCATGAAAATCTTGAATAAGCGGGCCACGGCTTCCCCAAAGAAGTAAATCTTCTTGCAGGGTTTGTGGGATAGTATCGGGCTGTACATGTGCTTGCCAGTAAGGTTCTGGGCGCTTGGTTAGCATGTAATGCAGCTTTAAAAAGTCGATAATACGCTGCCAGCGGTAATCCATCTGCTCGTTAAAGCGTTTAGCTACAATAGGCATTACTTGTGTGTCTGCTGGCATGTGCTCTGCTACAAAGCGTGCTGAAATTTCAACAAGCATAATAGCGGTTGCTTCAAGCGGCTCTACAAACCCTGCCGACATACCAATGGCAACACAATTTTTATGCCAAAACTTCTCACGGTATCCTGATTCAAAACTAATTTTACGGGCAGTTAAACCGTTTGCTGCATCGCCTAAATAGTCTCTTAGGTTTTGCTCTGCTTCATCGTCTGATAAAAATTTGCTTGAATAAACATGCCCTACACCTCGGCGGTGCGTTAAACCTATATCCCAAATCCATCCAGCGTTTTGCGCTGTTGCTATGGTATGGCTGGCAAGAAGCTGCTCGTTTTCATTGTAAGGGACTTGCATAGCCAATGCGCTGTCGTTAAATAGCACGTGGTCCATTTTTTTAAACGGTACGTTGAGCGCTTGGCCTAATAACAATGATGAAAAACCAGTACAGTCTATAAATAAGTCGGCGTTTATAGTGCGGGTTTGATCTTTTAGAGTAAGCTCATTTATTGCACCCTCGTCATCAAGCTTTACTTGATCAACAGTACCAATAATATGCTCTACGCCAAGCTTACTTTTACAATGCTGTTTAAGCATTTCTGCAAAAGCGCCGGCATCTAAGTGATAAGCGTAATTACAATTACCTTGATATTCACCTTGCGCTATACCTCTTGGGGCTAAGCTTGCTTCGCAAATATCATGTTGAAAATTAGTTTGCTGTGCAAAGTCTGCAACATTATCTAAATATGGGGCTAAATCTATACGGCCGTAGCCTAGCGGTACAGTAAATGGATGGTAGTAAAAGTCATTATTGCCATGAGTCCAATTTACAAACTTCCCGCCTTGTTTGAAGGTAGCATTACAGGCTTTAAACACATCGACTTCACGCAAGCCTATTTGCTGAAGTGTGTTTTTCATCGTGGGCCAGGTACCTTCACCTACGCCAATAGTTGGAATGTCTGACGATTCAACCAACATCACTTTTAAGCCGTCACCATTTTGACCTTGGTGATACGAAGCTATAATTGCAGCGCTCAGCCATCCTGCTGTACCACCGCCAACTACCGCTACTGTTTTTATTGCTTTATTCATAATGGACTACTCTTTGAGTATTTTTGATAACGTTTTATACAACAAATGCCCGTTAGGGCATTTTGATTTAATGTGTATTCATTTTAGCCAATTAGGTTAACTAATATACATTACTGCTAAATTAACCTAATTGGTATTAGCACCTTGGTGCTGTAATGAAAACTAATAGGCGAAAAATACGCCTCCATCATTAATTAAAACGATCCGCGAATACCAAACGCGTAACGTGAGCCATTATCTTCTACTGAATAGATTTGGTTAGCAAAACGACCTGTTTGTACTAGCTCTTCTTCAGTAATATTGATGCCTTCCGCAAAAATAGTGAAGTTTTCGTTAATATCGTAACTTGCACTAATATCCCACTGACCGTAAGTTTCTACGTTAACTGGTTCACCGTTAAAGCCGTTATCAACTAAGCGTAAAAAGCCTTCACGGTTGTTAAATGCAACACGTGCTTGCCAGTTTTCTTGCTCATAGAAAAATATTAAGTTTTGTGAATCCCCTAAACCTTCAAGTGCAAATGTTTGTGTAGTATCGTCACCCACACTAATGTCGCTATTCACAACAGTTGCATTGGCAATAAAACCAAAGCCATTTTCAAACATGTGAGTAACACCGACTTCAAAACCGGTTACAGTTGCAGACTCACCATTTTGAGGACGACTTGCAGTGTAAACTTCTGAGCTACCAATAAGTTCGTCATCTGTTTGGTCTGTACATGTAGTACACGCAAAATCAGGACCTGAACGGTCAGACATTTCGTATGTTTCTGCACCTGTTAGGGTAACAATAAAGTCATCTACTTCTTTACTAAATACTGCAAAGCTAAATAAGTTAGCATCGTTGTAGTACCACTCGTAAGAAATATCCCAGTTTTCAGACTGGAATGGTTTAAGAGCTGGGTTACCACCACTTGCCGTTAAATTTTGACGACGTGGCTCGTTAAAGTTTGTCGCAGGAGATAGCTGAGACATAGTTGGGCGAGTGATACTGTCGTACGCTGCAAAGCGTAAAATCATGTTGTCTTGCAGCTCTAACTTAACATTGAAAGACGGTAATAAGTTTGAGTAGCTAGTGCCTTGCTCGATGTTCGTTGCAGGCCCAAAAACATTCTGAAACAATGTTGCGTCAGATGTTGGTATTACATCGCTAATAAAGCTTTGTATTGCAGCAACTTCAATATCAGTTTCTGAGTAACGCGCGCCAAAGTTAACTGTTACAGGCATATCTGAAAGGTCAAAACCAAGCGTAAAGTCCATGTATAAGCTAGTGATGTCTTCGTTAATTGTGTAACGGTTATTTTGTAGTGTTGGCTCTACTGGGAAACCTTGATCGGCTAAGTAATCAAGCATTTTATCGCCATCGTAGCTATAAAATGTATCGATTAAACCAGGGAAGTAGTTACTCGCTGTATAAGCTTCAAAATCAATTGCATCAAGTGGTGCTTGTGTACCATAACCACAGAACTGACATTGACTACCAAAGATTTGAAAGCTTGATTTTTCACGTTCTTGGCGATAAGCACCAAAGTTAATGCGATCAACGGGGCCTTTATCTGGCACATATTCAAAATCGGCTTTTACTTCAGTAATTTCATCTTCATCTGTAAATTGATTACCAATTTCGTTGTAATGAAGTCGCGCTAGGCTTGGAGCTGGCAACGAACCATTTTCAAAACCATCATGCTGTACAGTAGGAATGCTGCCTGTACCGTCAAAAGTATAGCTATTGATAACACCTACAACGTTAAAGCGATCTCTACCCGCACGGTCGTTTTCGGCTGTTGAGCGAGATACGTCAAATTTTGCTTTTAATGACTCGTTGACTTGCCAGTCAACGTTAATACCAAATGCTTTATTAGTTACATCACGTGAGTTACGTGTGTGAGATACAAAGTCACTTGCCGGATCGCCACTTGGTGCGCCCAAACCCACTTCTTGGGAGAAAGTTAAAAGCGTGCCTGTTTCAGGATCAATTGTTGCGCTACCTACGCGGTCTGGTTCAAACCACGATGCTAAATCGCGTACTGTTGAATCAACTTCAAATTTTGAAATCATGCCATCAACAGTAATCGTAACATCGTCAGACGGTGCATATTGTAGTACTAAACTTGCGTTTGTTCGCTCACGGTCTTGCTCATCAACAACTTGATCCCAGTTACGTGGAATGTAGGCATTTTCAAACAATACACCATCCGTTGGATTAGAGATTGTTTGGCCACCGCGCCAACCAGCCGTTAAAATTTGGTTATTCTGAAGTTTACGTTGTTGATTAGTGATGGCAAAAAGCACACCTAGCTTGTCATCGTTAAACGTATTACTTATTAAGAATGATGTTGATGGAGATACTTCTTCAGAAAGGCTTTCGTACATACCTTTAACTGAACCTAAAATATGTAAACCGCCAAAATCAAAAGGACGTGCTGTAGTTACGTTAACCGTACCACCAATGCCGCCTTCTTGAAGCGTTGCTGTATTACTTTTATAAATATCAGCACCGGTGATTTGATCTGCAGCTAATACATCAAAGTTGAATTCACGCCCTGCACTGTCTGTCGCAATTTGACGACCATTAACAAGTACAGTATTAAATTGTGGACCAAAACCACGAATAGTTACCGCTTGGCCTTCACCACCACTACGGTCAATTGCTACACCTGTAATACGTTGCAGAGATTCTGCTACGTTTAAATCAGGAAATTTACCAAGATCTTCTGCTTTAATCCCGTCTGTAACAACATTAGATGCTTTTTTATCTAACATTGATGAACGTAAGCTGCTGCGGATACCCGTTACTGCGATAACTTCAACATCTTCATTTACTACTGTAGGCGTATTGCCTTCAGCGCCTTGAGCTGCAACGTTTCCGCTTGCCAATATGCCAGTAATAGCAATACTGATCGCGGTTTTCTTGTTGAACGATAACTTATTGTTAATTATCATTTTTTAAAAACTCCTGATTGTGTGTAGTCGTTGTGTCGTTGTGGTAGTGCATATAGTTTCAAATACTATTTATATTATAAATACTTTAAACCAGCAAAAAGTGCAACCTTTTCCTGAATTATGGATAGCATTTAATCACCGTATTTTTGCTTTTAATTTTCTTTAAATTAACATTTCAATGCTGTATTCACTCAGAAAAAGAGTAAATAATAACCTGTTCATAATCCTCTTCCGGTAATAAATTAGCTTTTGGAAAATTTTCACGATTTGGCGCATCTGGCCAATTTTGCGCTTCAAAACACAAAGCTTGCCGTGCTTTAAAAGGCGAACCAACAAAGTTTGCGGTATAAAGCTGCATGCCTGGCTGCGTACTTTTAAGGGTTAAACTAACGTTCGTGTGTGGCGAAGTTAATGTAGCCATCGTCTTTAAACTGCTGTCATCATTAAAAATATAGCAGTGATCAAAGCCATTTCCAGCTTCTAGTTGAGGATGAACGGCGCTTAAGGCCTCACCAACTTGAGCTGGCTTAGTAAAGTCAAAGCAGGTACCGGTGACTGATGCAGATTCATTAAGTGGAATACTAGTTGTATCAATAGGAAGATAGTAATTGGCATTAACTTGAACAAGGTGTTCATTAATTGATTCGCTACCATCAAGATTAAAATAGCAATGGTTAGTAAAGTTAACGAGCGTTTCTTTATTAGTTAGCGCTTTAAAGTGCAGAGTAAGCTCGCCGTTTTTAGCGCTAATCGTTTGCCAAACCTGCAACTCACCGGGGAAACCTTGTTCGCCGTCGGGCGAGCAATAATAAAGTTCAACTTCACTTTCAGTTTGTTTGGTTACTTGCCAAAGTACTTTATTAAAGCCTTTAACGCCGCCGTGCAGGCTATTAGGGCCGTTATTTGCTTCTAGTTGATACTGCGTACCAGATAAGTTAAAACGCCCCTTTGCAATGCGATTAGCGTATCGACCTACTGTAGCGCCAAGATAAAATGGGTTTTCAAGATAGTATTGAGGATCATCGACGCTAAGCGTCATTTCTTGTTCTTTAAATTTAATGCTTTTTATTATCGCGCCAAATGGCAAAATTTCAGCTGTTAAATTTTGACCATCACTGAGCTGAATAACTTGTAAAGGTTGGTTATTGGCAATAGATGTCACACGCATTCTCCAATCAAATTACCGAATTAACATTTCCTGTTATAACGGCGCAACAATATATAATATAAATAGTATATAACTAGCGCTTGTAACTCAATCTAAATGCGTTAAAAAATCACGACAAAAATTTACAGCTGCCATTATTATTTACATAAGGCGAGTAAATTAAATACTTATTGTTTTTACCCCCCCCAAAAAATCACACCTAATTAACTAACACATCAAAATAAATAAAAAGATAAATACAATCATAATCTTAAGAAAATCCAACCAATCGACATATGTTAAAGTTTTATTAAACCACTCTTTTATTTGGAAAATTTTCAGCCTTACTTTGTTTAGTTGATGTCTGCACCATTTAATCCAGCTTAATCGCTGCGTGTGCACTTTGTTTTTAGTATTTATAAACATTAACTGAGAGAAGAAAGGAATTATGATCCCATTTAGACTTAATAAACTGAGTATATTAGTTGGCGCTGTATCTGGCACATTCATATTAGCAAGCAGCCCTATACATGCAGCTCAAAGTGATAAAGTTCAGCAGGAAATGGAAGCGATCACGGTAACAGGCTACCGTTCTAACCTAGCCCGTAGTAAGGAACTCAAAAAAAATGCAATTGGCTCGCAAGACAGCATATTAGCTGAAGACATTGGCGAATTCCCTGATGCCAACTTAGCAGAGTCATTACAGCGTGTACCGGGTGTATCTATTTCGCGTGACTCAGGTGAAGGTCGTCAAATATCGCTACGTGGCTTAGGCCCTAATTTTACACGCACACGCTTAAATGGCATGGAAGCACTTTTTACAAGCGATTCAGGTATTGACCAACGTGGTGGTGCATCTCGCTCTCGAGATTTTGATTTCAGTATTTTTGCCTCAGAACTATTTAATCGCGTAGATGTTTATAAATCGTATGATGCGTCACTAGATGAAGGGGGTATTGCCGGTACTGTTGATTTACATACTGCAAAACCTTTTGATAATTCTGAAGAAGGGCTACAAGGTGCTGTAAGTGTAAAAGGTATTTATAATGATAGAACAGAGCATTCAGACCCTCGCTTTGCTGGTTTGTTATCAAATACTTGGGGGAATTTTGGTGCGCTCGTATCGGTTGCTTATTCTGAAGTAGATACAATTGAAGAAGGCTATCATGTGTGGTCTTGGAAACAAGCGAGCTTTGGTGATGATAATGTTGCAGATTCAGTTGATGCCGATATCAAAAACCGTTTGGTCAATGCCACGGGTAATGACCGTGTGTTTGTATCTCGCGCTAATAACATTGCATCTTGGGCTAATACACGTAAACGTACCGGTATTACCGCTGCATTTCAGTGGCAACCTTCTGATGCAATGTCTTTTGATTTAGATATTTTATACGGAAAGCTATCTAACGATCGCATTGAAAACCAATTATCAACAGCGGGCACACACGCATTTACTGGCGATGTGACGGCAAATCAGTTACTCGTTGATGCAGCTATTGAAGGTGACGATTTAGTATACGCCTCATTTGAAGGTCTTGATTTACGTACCGAGTCAAAAGTAAGTTTTGGCGAAACTGATTTTCACCAAATATCACTCAGTGGTAATTTTGAACTAACCGATAAACTATACATGACAACCATGTTTGGTTTATCAAAATCTACTTTTGAGCAACCTATAAACGATAAAGTTTTTAGTGAATCTGTCGACCATGCGTTTTCTGTTGATTGGCGCAATGCTAAATATGGTCAAAATACTTACGACTTCGATATTACCGACATTGACCAGTGGGCATTAATGCGAACTGATGTCCGTGAAGATGAAATAAGCAATGAATACAACACGTATCAAGTTGATTTTAATTACGAACTTAGTGATGTTCATTCATTTAAGTTTGGTCTTCAGTCTAAAAACTATCAATCAGATGGCTTTGAACGCAGAGACCGTGTTGATTGGGAAAATGACCCAAATTCACCTGAAGCTGTTTTTCAAATAACAAATATCCCAATTTTACATGACTATGTTATTGCAAATAACCAAGCAACTTTTGAGCGTGTTGTTGCAACAGGTTTAATTTCTCGCGAGTTAGATGCCTCTCATAATCGCCCTGGTACTGTATATCAAATTGAAGAAGATACTATTGGGGTTTATGCACAGTATTTATGGAACACCGAAATAAGTAACTTCCCAATTAGAGGTAACTTAGGCTTACGTTGGTACGAAACCGAACAAACATCGAGCGGGGAAGTTAATACTGGAGTAGGTTTTGAGCAAATTGAATTTAGTAAAACCTATTCCGATTTACTACCAAGCTTAAATGTTGTTACTGATATTTCTGATAATTGGTTAGTACGCTTTGGTGCAAATCGCAATATTTCTCGACCAAACTTAGATCAACTAAAAGCCGCAGGACAAGTGGGTGTTGCAGATCAATTTATCAGTGCTGGTAACCCTAATTTAGAGCGTTTTGTCGCTGATTCATTCGAAACATCATTTGAGTTTTATGGTGATTCGTCAAGCTTGGCTATTGCATTATTCCATAAAGATATGGAGTCATTTATTGTCCAGCAATCAGTGACCCTACCTTATGAGCAAACGGGTTACCCTCTAGAGTTTTTAGATTTTGACCCGCGCGTAAATGCGCAATCTGAGTTTACCGTTTCACAACCTATAAATGGTGATTCTACAGATGTCACTGGTTTAGAAATTGCGTTTCAAATGGACTTTTATTTTTTACCAGAACCATTTAATTACTTAGGAATGCTCGGTAATGTAACCATTGCTGATGGCGAAACTATTTTATTTAACGAAGGTGAGCGCATCAGCGTTACTCCTCCTGGCTTATCTGAATTGTCTCACAATTTTACCCTTTATTATGAAACACCGCGTTGGGGCATGCGTGTATCGAGCTCTTATCGTGATGAGTACATTACAGGCGAAGGCTCAGAGCAAAACATTGTTGCAGGATACGATGAAACAACGTTTGTTGATTTTAAATCGTTCATGAATATTACAGAACAAGTAAAAATAACCTTTGAAGCAACGAACTTAACCGACGAAGCGATTCGACAATTCCTCGATCACAGAACCCAATCCTACTCACAAAGTGGCCGTAATTTTGCGTTAGGTATGTCGTATAAATTTTAGCTCTCACCTCTAAACTGGCTGCTTTTGCAGCCAGTAATTCCATAAGGAAAGGTATAACGATGAATAAAACAATTATAGCGGTGTCAATAATATGCAGCTTAACAACTGCAAAATACTGTGTAGCCAATGATTTTCATACGCAACCGAAGCTAAATAACCCCATTTCACAAGTGCTTAATTCTTTGGGTAGTAATTGCCAAGATTTTAAAGTAGATACACAAAGTGATCACGTATTTGAAATTAGTGATCATCACCAAGCATTCGAACTATCTCATAAATGGAGTAATGGCTCCCATACTGCTTTTATTGCACATTCAGAAACAAGTAGTGGTGATTTAGGTCAAATATTAACATTTAATGCAAGCAGTAATGCATTCAACAGCAATGATGAGATTAGTAGCAATAGCACATTAGCTCTACGCGATAAAATACGTATTTCTGAGCAACATCCATCTGGTATAGCCTGGCTTCCCGCTCCAAACAATGAAGATGAGGGCTATTTATTTATTGCCTCTGAAAACGAAATAAAAGTACGTGTCAGAAAATTTAATGCGACAACTGATTTAGGGCAAGCCGCTGAATTACAACAAACAGAGTTAAATAAAATTACCGATGTATGGCTTGCTCAAATAGATAACACAACATGGTTAATACTCCATCATATGGGAGAAGCTAAAGGGGTCGCTTATAAAGCTGATTCTGAGCGCTTGTTTCAATACAACACGCCACAAGAGGGCATTATAGATATAACTGCTTTTGAGCGAGTAAACACCTATAACACAGCAAAAAATACTTACTGTAACAGTGTTGGTCAAAATGCACAGCTAGTCCAAGACAGTAACAATAATTGGTTTGTCGTTCATTCTTATACCGGTGGTACTGTTTGCGGCGCTAACATTGGCGATAATCATGTGAATGCTTATCCGGTAAGTTTTAATAACAACACAGCTTTCAGCGTATCTACGTCAGCTCCTGCTGTGAAAACCATATTAGGCCGTGCCAATGGTCCAACAGATCCTGGCGCTGATGGTGCGAGCGGATTTAGAGTAAATGAGGGCGGGCAGTTAATTGCATATCTAGGTGCGCAATATGCTTATTCGTCTCTTTTTAATTGGAAATCTGCTTTGCGTGAATGTCGCTCAAGTAAATAAATTAACAGCTAGGTCACTATCTTTAGTTGCCTAGCCACTTAAATAAAAAGATAAAAGTTATGCAAAAATACACTGTTTCATTCCTCATTAATTTATTATTGCTTTTAGTTTGCTGCCCATCAATTGCTGCAAATGACACATTTACTTTAGGTGTTATTGCCGATTGCCAATATGCAGAACAAGCCAATAAAGGTACTCGACACTACACATCTTGCCCTCAAAAGTTCAGCACTGCCGTTGAGCAATTTAATCAACTGCCTTTATCGGGTGTATTACATTTAGGCGACTTTATCGACCGTGAATTTAAAAGTTTTACTCCGTTAAATACAATATCGTCATCGCTTAACGCTCCCCTTTATCATGTATTAGGAAACCATGAATTCTCGGTAGATGATAAGTTTAAAATGCGCATAACTAACACTTTAAATATGCCATCGCGCTACTACAGTTTTGAAATAAACAACTGGCTCTTTATCGCATTAGATGGCAACGATGTGAGCACTTACGCATGGCCTAAAAATAGTGAAAAACATCAACAAAATATGACCTTGTTTAACTCTCAATATAAAGGGCACGAAGATTGGAATGGCGCAATTGGTATAAAACAGCTTAAGTGGTTAGAAGAAAAGCTAAAAGTAGCGCAAGTAAAAGAACAACCTGTTGTACTACTGAGTCACTTCCCTATTTTTCCTGAGAACAACCATAACCTATGGAACGCGCAAGAAGTGCTAACCCTTATTAGCCAGTATTCAACCGTAAAAGCATGGTTTAATGGTCATAACCATGTAGGTAATTACGCAAAAAAAGACGGCATTCACTTTGTAACTTTTCATGCGATGCTTGATACCGATACAACTGCATTTAGCACTCTTGAATTTTCGCCAACCCAACTTAAAATTAATGGTCAAGGGAGGCAGCCTTCAATGGTTCTTCCCATTAAATAACCGCAATAAAACTAAGATAACCTATGGCTCTATATAATAACGCGTACAAGGAGAGGATTAGCGTGACTAGGGAACTTAGTCACGCATTTTTGGCACTTATGTAGCTATGCAATTGCTCAATAGCACTTTGCATTTGGCGGCTTATATCACCTAGGCTAAACCCTGTTGCCACTTTAATTTGTTGATATGTTTCACCATGAATACGACTACGTACTATAAGGTCTCGCTGCTTATCTGTAAGCGTATTCATCGCATCGGAAATATATTCAATTCGTAAATTCATGCTACATAGATCCTCAGGGCTACCTTGTGTACATAGTAGTTCATCAATATTATCGAGGGTGTCGTCTGACAAATATTGGGTATTTTTAAAACGAGAACGATAATTTAAACCAATGTTAATAGCTGAACGAAGCAGATAAGCTTTCGGAAACTCTATTTTATCAATATGCTGGTGCGACAACATATTACTAAATGCCTCCTGCACTAAATCCTCATGGTCGCTAAGGCTTGCCCCAAAAAAATCACGGACTCTACGGTTTAGTTCACTGTTGTGCTCGGTATATAATTTTTCAAAAAATGATTCGACAATCATAAAATGGCTTTAACAACCTCTTAATTAAAAAGTAAAAACAACTGTATTAGTTGTTGTATTTAAGAGGATTAATCTAGCATTCAATTATGCTAAGAATATGACAAACCAAGCGTTTGTCACTAAAAGGTCATTTATTAGCTAAGTTATGACTCAGCAGTAATGTGCTCGTTAAGCGCTGCTTTTTCGTCAATGCTAAGCGCTTGTTTTGATTTAGCAATAAAATCATACCTCACCATAACGGCCTTACCTATCGCACAGCATTTATCATGTTGCCATGCTTCTTGTCGAAGTGTGAAAGAGCTAGTGCCTATATACTCTACAGAGGTTTTAACTGTCACTTCGTGGCCATAAAATAATTCGCCTACAAACGACACTTCAACTTTGGCAATAATCAATTTCCAATCATGCGGGTTTAAGTCCGGTGTAAAAAACTTAAAAATAGGTCCACGTGCGACTTCAAACCATACAGGGAGTACGGTATTGTTAATGTGTCCGAGTGCATCTGTTTCGCTAAAGCGCGGCATCACTTTTTCAATAAACATAAAAATCCAATAATAATTATATAAAGGTAAACCATGACGGACTTTATACGCGTTGTTGATAACGCATTAAGCGATGAGTTTTGCGATGAATTTATTACCACATTCGCGCAAAGCCCGCATGTAAAACAAGGGGTAACATCGGGCGGTGTCGACTTAAAGAAAAAAGACAGCCACGACCTACACTTAAATAGTCACCCTGAATATGCACAACAATTAAAACATATACAACAAACGACTGCACAGCATGTTTTTAAGTATGTTGAAGAGCATATTTTTATGATGATTGGGGCATTTGGCTTAAAGGTTTATCATCCAAAAACAGGTGAAGTAGTCGATTTAACCCAAGAGAATTTCGAAGAAGTGGGTAAACCGCAATTACCCGTTTTAGTTCAGCAAATTTTTAGACTCGGTAACATTCAAGCGCAAAAATACGAAGTAAACAAAGGTGGCTACCCTTACTGGCACAGTGAAGTTTATCCGCAGCTACAGCACAACGAAGCTTTGCATCGCGTGTTGTTATTTATGTTTTACTTAAACGATGTTGATGAAGGCGGTGAAACGGAGTTTTATTATCAAAACCGTAAAATCAGCCCTAAAAAAGGCACTATGGTAATAGCGCCTGGCTACTTTACGCATACTCATAGAGGCAATAAGCCAGTATCAAACGATAAGTATATTTTAACATCGTGGGTGTTGTTTAATCGTGCAGAACAAATATATGGTGCGCCAAAGAGTTAGCGCACCAAAACGATATGATTAACCTAGCAGTTCATCAAATAAATTAAACAACTGATCTAGTTCTTCAATGGTGTTGTAGTGCATACAACCAATGCGCACTACACCGCCTTTATCAAGCACATCTAATTGCTTGCACAAACCTTGCGCGTAAAAATTACCATCCCACACACAAATATGCTGCTTACCTAAAAATTCTGAAACGGCGCGTGGCTCAAGCCCTTCAAAAATTAAAGCAAAAGTAGGTGTACGCTCATTTAAGCGATCAAAGTCATCAATACCAAACAACTTAATGCGTGGGTAGTTTACCAAGCGCGTTAAAAAGTGCTCACTAAGCGCCATTTCGTGTTGTTTAGTTTTAGCAAAAGCTATGCTTAGCTTTTCGCGGCGTGAATGGCTATCGTCAAGTTCGCTAATTGCTGCAATGTAATCAACAGCTGCGATAAAACCCGCCATGGCTTCAAAGCTTTGTGTGCCGGTTTCCCAGCGGCCTGGTGCTACGTCTTTAGCTGGCTCAACTTTATAAGGTGTAAACCCGTCTAAATGTTCTTTTTTACCGTAAACCATACCTAAATGCGGGCCAAAAAACTTATATGCAGAGCAGGCTAAAAAGTCGCAATCAAGCGCTTGCACGTCTACAAGTTCGTGCGGTGCGTAATGTACGGCATCAACATAAACAAGTGCGCCTACAGCGTGAGCAAGCTCTACAATACGTTTAATATTATTAATTGAACCTGTGGTATTTGAAGCGTAAGTTACCGCTACAAGCTTAGTGTTGCTGTTTAATAAGCTTTCAAACTGCGCCATATCTAAGCTGCAATCTGCTTCGTTAATAAGCGCTGTATTTACCTTTACGCCTTTATCTTCTGCGGCTTGTTGCCACGACGATACATTTGAGAAATGATCGGCATTGGTTACAATTATTTCATCGCCAGCCTGCCAGTCACGTGAAATTGCACGGCTAAAGCTAAATGTTAGGCTGGTCATGTTTGGACCAAACACAATTTGTTGTGAGCTAGGTGCATTAAGTAAGTCAGCGGCGGCTTGGCGCGCATTAGCCATCAACTCAACCGTTTTATCACTAGAAAAAAACGCGCCACCTAGGTTCGAATTATAACGACCTAAATAAGCTGTCATCGCATTAAGCACCGATGTTGGTACCTGCGAGCCACCCGGTCCATCTAAGAATATTGGCGATTTACCATCAACGTTTTGCATTAATGCAGGAAACTGCTCACGTAATTGCGTTATGTTCATGCTTATTCCTTAAGACGTTAATACAAAACAATCCAGGTAACCTGGTTTGCTAGCATCAATTTTGTTCATAGGTGTTGCGTTGTGCCACACTTGACGGTCGTTTATTAATGCAAACATGCCGTCTTTTATTTCCATTTTAAAACAAGGCTCAGCTTGCTTGTTTTCGTATACAAGTAGCTCGCCGCCTTCTAAGTTCTCGTGAGAAACGCCGCATATACATACATGGTCAAAACCATCTTGATGCACGCCTTCTGGCGCTGCCGGCGTATCGCTGTTAATTGCAAGCATACGGAACTGATGTATTTCAATATCACGCTGCTCATCAATACCGGTAAGTTGGCGAAACTCATTTACAATGCTTTTCATGCCTTCTGACTCAAGTAAACTTTGCTCTAAGTTTTCGTAAGTACGCTCTACATTACCTTGAAAAGTATTAATTGAATCGTCTTGAACAAATGCTTTGGCTTGCTGTAGCTTTATTTCACCATCTTGCATTTTAACTACTGAGTAACGACGTTTACGAAAGGCGCCATCTGCATAAGGATTTGCAGGCAGGTTATCAAAAGAAGGCTTAACCAAATCAATATTTGCTTGGTTAACAAAACGTAGTTGCAGTAAATTCTGGTTGTTTAATGCTGTCATAAAATCTCGCCTAAAATAATGAGAATATTGATGAGGATTTTAATGCATTTTGATAGGATTTTTTGCGCGATTACTTACTTTAAAAGCAACTTAAGACTAGATTTAATACAATAATATAAAAAAAGAAGCATGAACTATCTAATATTTATTTTAGCCAATAAAAAACCCGCCTAAGCGGGTTTTTAAACAAACTCTAAAAATTATACAGCTTGTTGAATAATCACGTTGTCTGCTTTTTTAGTGTAAGCAGGCATGCGGTGGAAGTTCAAGTAACGGTATGTATCTGACGCCGTTGCATTGATCTTCGCAGCATATTCTTGGTACTCAGCGACTGTTGGTAATTTACCAATGATTGCAGCAATTGCAGCAAGCTCAGATGATGCTAAGAATACGTTTGCGCCATTACCTAAACGGTTAGGGAAGTTACGTGTAGAGGTAGACACAACCGTTGCTTTATCTGCAACACGTGCTTGGTTACCCATACATAGTGAACAACCTGGAGTTTCGATACGTGCGCCAACACGACCAAAAATACCATAGTAACCTTCTTCTGTAAGTTGGTCTTTGTCCATCTTAGTAGGTGGAGCAACCCAAAGCTGAGTCGGAAGTTGACCTTTAAAGCCATCAAGCAACTTACCAGCAGCACGGAAGTGACCAATGTTAGTCATACAAGAACCGATGAATACTTCATCAATTTTCTCGCCAGCAACATCAGAAAGAAGACGCGCATCATCAGGGTCATTTGGAGCACAAAGAACAGGTTCTTTAATCTCAGCTAAATCAATTTCAACGATATGCTTGTACTCTGCATCAGCGTCAGCTTCCATTAGTTCTGGGTTAGCTAACCAATCTTGCATTGCAGTAATACGACGTTCAATCGTACGTACATCACCGTAACCTTCAGAAATCATCCACTTAAGCATAACAATGTTTGATTCTAGGTATTCAGAGATAGACTCTTTAGATAACTTAACAGTACAACCTGCTGCCGAACGCTCTGCAGATGCATCTGATAATTCAAACGCTTGCTCAACAGTTAGGTGTTCAACGCCTTCAATTTCTAGTACGCGACCAGAGAATTCGTTAATTTTACCTTTTTTCTCAACTGTTAATAAACCTTGTTTGATACCGTAGTAAGGGATTGCATGAACAAGGTCACGTAGAGTGATACCTGGTTGCATTTCGCCTTTAAAACGAACCAAAATAGATTCAGGCATATCAAGCGGCATAACACCAGTTGCTGCTGCGAATGCTACTGCACCCGAACCTGCTGGGAATGAAATACCTAATGGGAAACGTGTATGTGAATCACCACCAGTACCTACGGTATCTGGTAATAACATACGGTTTAACCACGAGTGAATAATACCATCACCTGGACGAAGTGAAACACCGCCACGGTTCATGATGAAATCAGGAAGCGTATGGTGAGTGCTTACATCGATAGGCTTAGGATAAGCTGATGTATGACAGAATGACTGCATTGTTAAATCTGCAGAGAAACCTAAACATGCTAGATCTTTAAGTTCATCACGTGTCATAGGACCTGTTGTATCTTGCGAACCAACAGTTGTCATTTTAGGCTCACAGTACTGACCTGGGCGAATACCTGCAACGTTACATGCTTTACCAACCATTTTTTGCGCTAGTGTGAAGCCTTTATCAGAAACTTCTGTTGCTGTTGGTACTTTAAATGTATCAGTTGCACCTAAGCCAAGAGATGTACGCGCTTTATCAGTTAAACCACGACCGATAATTAGTGGAATACGACCACCAGCACGAACTTCATCTAAAATCACATCAGATTTAAGCTCAAAAGTAGAAATCACTTTATCAGTACCATGTTGCTTAACAACACCTTCGTACGGATAAATGTCGATTTGCTCGCCCATGTTGAGTTCATCAACATTTAATTCGATTGGTAATGCGCCTGAATCTTCCATTGTATTGAAGAAGATTGGAGCAATTTTATTACCTAAACATACACCGCCAACACGCTTGTTTGGTACAAACGGGATATCATCGCCCATAAACCAAAGTACAGAGTTAGTTGCAGACTTACGAGAAGAACCCGTACCAACAACATCACCTACGTAAGCAAGTGGTAAACCTTTAGTTTTTAATTCTTCAATCTGAGTAATTGGACCAACTTCGCCCGCTTTATCAGGTGTAATACCATCGCGTTCAATTTTTAGCATTGCTAAAGCATGAAGTGGGATATCTGGACGAGACCATGCATCTGGTGCAGGAGACAAGTCATCAGTATTTGTTTCGCCAGTTACTTTGAATACAGTAACTGAGATCTTTTCAGCAACAGCTGGCTTATTAGTAAACCATTCTGCATTTGCCCAAGACTCAATAATTTGCTTAGCGAATGTATTACCTGCTTTTGCTTTTTCTTCTACATCGTAGAACGCATCAAACATAAGTAATGTATTTGAAAGGCCTTTAACTACGATTGGTGCAAGTGTTTCGTCATCAAGTAGGTCAATCATTGGTGCGATATTGTAACCGCCCAACATTGTACCTAATAATTCTGCCGCTTTTTCTTTAGAAACAAGTGGAGAATTAGTTTCACCTTTAGCTACAGCTGCTAAGAAGCCCGCTTTAATATAAGCAGCATCATCAACACCTGCTGGTATACGCTGAATGAACAAATCTAAAATGAATTCTTCTTCACCTGCAGGTGGAGTTTTGATTAATTCAATAAGATCAGCAGTTTGCTGAGCATCTAATGGCGCTGGTACGATACCTAACGCGGCACGTTCTTCTACGTGTTTACGATATTCTTGTAGCACAATATTGCCCTCTTGGTGACGTGAAAGTATCCGGTAGCGCTTCAAGCGCAAATAAGTTACCCAATACTCATAGTATTCTAACGCGTAATTATAAAGCTTTTATGGATAGATGAAAATCCATCCAGTTACGCAACTGATTATACCGATTATAAATACTATGAATAGTGGTTGTAGTAAAAACTATTTTCATGAATACTTGTTAAGTAAGAATCATTACTATTTATAAGCATAACCACTTTAATACACGCATAAAAAAACCCAGCCTAAGCTGGGTTTTTACATATAAATAACTATTAACGCTTAACTTTTACTTTCTCTACTGTAGTTAATTGCGCTTCAACACGACGATTTTCTGCGTTTGCAGCGCGTGTGTTGGCTGAGTTTTTAAGGCGTGTTTCGCCGTAACCCACAGTAGAAATACGTGATTTCTCAATACCGTCTTTCGTTAATTCAGAAGCTACATCTTTAGCACGCTTTTCAGAAAGCGATTGATTATAAGTTGCATCACCAGGAGCAGAAGCATGGCCTTCTAATACTACAGTTACTTCACTGTTCTCTTTCATGAAATCAGCAACTTGCTTAATATCACCAAAAAATTCATTTGGTACATTAGCAGCGTCATGAGGGAAAGTTACTAATAACTTTACAGTTACTTCTTTATCTTCGTATACAGTACAACCTTTAGCATCAACAGCATCTACCATTGGTGTGTTAGCACACTCGTCGTTAGCGTCAATAACACCATCGTTATCACTGTCTAACGGAGCTGCAGCAACAGGTTCTGGAGCAGCCTGAACTGGCTCTGCTGGCGAAGAGTTCTGACCAAATAAGTAGTTAATACCTAATTTAGCACCTACGTCAGTGTAACCACGGTCAAGACCTTGGTATACAGATGTTTCAGCGTTAACAAATAAGCCATCTGTAATGAAATGTTGGTAACCAATACCTGCATTTAAGAACGTATTATCTGTAGCTACTTGCATTTCCTTAACACCGAATAAACCGTAGAAAGGGCCACCGCCAAAGTGGTAAAGAGCATCAATACCGTAACGTTCACCATCAACATCGTCACGATTACCATTTGGGATCGGAGCTGCTAAAAATGCGTTAAAATCCATATCAGCATACTCAAGGCGTGCGCTCCAGTAATCACTGAAACGGTAACCAACTTCAGCACCCCAACTTGCAGACTCATTAACTTCTAGGTCTTGGTACATGTTTAAATTTTTCCAAGATGCGTCGTAGTAATCACCAAACACACCAATGTAGAAACCTTCTTCTTTATCTGCAGCAAATGTAGATGCGCTAGTTGCAGCCAACGCGATTGCGATTGTAAGTGATTTTAATTTCATTGTTTTCTTCCCATTTTTAACAACTAATAAATTGTAGCTAATGAACTCTAGCTCAACCAGTTTTGTACAGATTACCTGAGCTTTTGTTAATCGATACTTAACGAAAAATAAAGTTTATAACTTTCTTCAATACGTAGTAACAACACATGATCACTTACTATAGACGAAATTAAAGTCTTGATATAAAAATAAGTATAGTAGCTATTGTAAATTAGTACTCAGTAAGAGATGTAGAGCAATTAAATTAAAAATACTCATAAATCATAGAAGATTGTTGGATCTTAATTCGGCGCATAATAACACCAGTGTTTATATTCCCCAACATGTGTGCTCACATATGATTAAAAATGACTCTTTTTAATCATATGGTTACATCACAATATAATAATTAAGTACCACAAAAAGTCTGGTAGTCATTATCATTTATCGGTGTAGCTTGAAATTCCGGTAGTTGCTCACTGTCAGAATACGGATTACCCGCTATTTTTATAAAACGTTGTAGTAACTCACTAGACCCTGCAGCATTATACTCTGCAATTATTTTTTCGATCACATGATTACGCGGTATTACACGAGGATTTGCCGCTCTCATTACTTCATAACTATTATCGTCGGTTAAGCTTACCCACTTAGCTCTCCATTCAATTAGCGACTCTGGTATTACTACTTCTTCTTTTAAGGATTCAGTAAGCGCATCGAAAGTATTGGTGTAGTCGAGCTGGTTATCTTTTAATAGTGTTAACAACTCTGCGATTAACTCGCCGCTACTATTACAAGATTCATTTAAACCCAGTTTTTGTGCCCACATAGCCGTAAACTCAGTATTAAACTGCTCAGCAAAACTATTAATAAATGGCGTCATTAATGAAACCGCTTGCTCGTCATCATCGCTAATAAGTGGTATTAAACTCTCAGCTAAGCGAGCACAGTTCCAGTTAGCTATATTAGGTTGATTACCAAATGCATACCGACCTTGTTTGTCGATAGAGCTAAATACGGTATCAAAGTCAAAGCTATTCATCATGGCACACGGGCCGTAATCAATGGTTTCTCCGTTTACTAGCGTATTATCGGTATTCATTACTCCGTGAATAAAGCCAACACGCATCCAGCTCACAACTAGCTTAACTTGGTTTTTAATCACAGCGCCTAAAAATGCTAAATAACGCTGCGATCCTGTATCGGTTATTTCTGGGTAGTGTCGATCAATGGCTAAATCGGCTAATTTTTTAAGCCCTTCAACATCGCCTTGCGTTGCTAAATATTGAAACGAGCCAACACGAATATGGCTCGTTGCTAAACGAGTCACTATTGCGCCTGCTTGTGGCGGATTGCGATAAACCGTTTCACCACTACCAACAACAGCTAAGCAGCGTGTGGTTTTAATGCCTAGTGCATGCATTGCCTCGCTCATTACGTATTCACGAATAGCAGGACCAAGAGCACAACGCCCATCTCCCCCTCTTGAGTAAGGAGTAGCACCAGAGCCTTTTAATTGAATATCCCACAACTGGTTTTTATCATCATTAATAGCGCCCAGCAAATGCGCTCGCCCATCGCCTAAACGTGGTGAAAAATGCCCAAATTGGTGCCCAGAGTAACCAAGTGCTACCGCAGGAATCGCCTGTTTCTCGTTACCGCTAAAAGTGCTAGCACGCAAATCAGCTGCAACGTTAATATTAAACTCTTTTGCTAAGCTCTCGTTCCACAGCAATAACTGAGGAGAGGCAACACTTGCAGGAAAATCTTCTATCGCAAAGTTTTCCGTAATGTCTGTGTATCTTGGCACTAATTTCATGGTAATTCCTATTATTGCTGACTTATACCAACACGGTTGTCACCAACGCCATAAGCAACAATTAAACTTAACTCTTGCATACTTAAGCCGCTTTGCTTTTGCATTTCATTAAAAAAAGCTTGGGCTGCACTCAGTGATTTTTTAGTTTGTAAGCCACCGTCTATAATTTTATGAGCACGTAAGTAATTCTCTACATCGCGTGATAGTAAAAAAGTATCTTTACCAAGTGCTCGTAGCGCATAAGGTCCTGTATTTCCGCCTAAACGCGAACCATGTTTTTTTAAATACGCCCATAAACCAATAATATCGTCTGTTGGCCAATTAGCGATGAACTGACTAAAACTGCCATGTTCCCCTGCTATTTCGTGGATCATGTAAGCATTTTCGGTAATTGTTTTTACTTTTTTATAGTTACGAACAATTCGCTCATCCGTTGCTTTTTGTTCCAGCATATCAGGTGGCATCATTAATAACTTATCAACGCTAAAACCCCAAAAAACCTCTCTAAAGCCCGGCCACTTATTATTAATTACTGACCAATAAAAGCCGCTTTGAAATACTTTTCGAGTAAATTCCTCAAGCCAATCGTCGTCACTTAACGTGCTTAGTTGTTTTTTAGATAGCGGTTTTGCAAGTAATAACTTAAGCATTTTTTCGGAGCCTTTTCGCTCTACCGCTCGCTTATAAATATCGCTAAATTTTTCCATACTAATTAAATACCTCACTACTTATATTGCTAGTGTACGAGAAAAGCACCCAATACGTAACCACTCCCATTATGAATGAATATGCATTTAGTCGCTTGACACCTAGACGGCTAAAATGCTTTAATCGCCGTAATTACCCTATTTAAATTGCACAGGTTTGTAAGTTTTTACTCTACAAACAGGTGTAAAGGGCTAGAAGAGGTGCGTTATTCAGGTAGCGTATGTTAGGAGCGCAAACTCCAGTGAGCATACGTGAGGGGAATTAACGCCGAGAAGTAATCACTTTTGCGAGGTGTTTATTTCGGGCGACTAGGTTGAACCCTAGCGACTGTCACCAATAGCTGCTTATAAAAGCAGCTTATTAGTTTGGTGGAGAGCTTCTGGTCTTAAATATTAAGGCCGTGCGCCCTATTATTTTAAGCCCATTCGCTCTTCGAATTATTAGTTCGAACGACGTTAATGCGGCTCCTTCCATAAAGCTTTTTAACTCTTCGAATAATACCAATTGCATTAAATTAGTTATCGCTAAAATGATCACGTTTTTAATAAAATTGGTACAAATTATAAGTTCGTGAGAGATGATCAACAACTTCAATTTAAACGACTACTCATTGTGGACCGCGCTCGTTACGCCATTTGATCAACACGGCGATGTTGACTACAACACGTTAACTAAACTGGTTAGCGATCAAGAAGCGGCACATAACGGTATTTTACTACTTGGCAGTACGGGCGAAGGTTTAGCACTAACGCTAAAAGAGCAACAAGCCATTGTTGAACACGTATGCCAGCTAAAACCAGCAGTACCACTCATGGTTGCTGTGGGCGGTAGTAACTTAAAGCAACAAATTAAGTGGGTTAACTACTGTAATACACTCCCAATTCATAGCTTTTTACTTGGCTCACCGCTTTATGCAAAGCCCGGCGCTATAGGTCAAACTCATTGGTTTGAAAGCCTACTTAATGCAAGCGCTCACCCGTGTATGCTTTATAACGTACCGGGTCGAAGTGCTGTTAGCATTCCAACGGCAACAATTCAAAACTTACAAAATAATAAAAATTTATGGGCGTTAAAAGAAGCGAGCGGCAGCATTGCTCAGTTTGAAGCTTATCGCCAAGCTGCGCCTAATTTAGCTATTTTTAGTGGCGACGATGCGCTAATGCCTTATTTTGCTCAAGCTGGCGCAAAAGGTTTGGTGTCGGTAGCTGCAAATGCATGGCCCGCACAAACTCACGAGTTTGTTAAACGCAGCTTAAGTGGTCAACACCCTAATTTATTTGCCCAGTGGTCAAGCGCTATTAATAGCCTATTTGCTGTCGCAAACCCTATTCCCGTAAAGGTATTGATGCATTTGCAAGGTCGCTTAAGCAGCCCGCAACTTCGTCCACCTTTAACACACCTTGAGTTAACTCAAACCGATTGCATCACAACTGCAAACAACACCATTTTATCTTGGCATTAAATACAGGTTTTTATAATGAGCTGGTTAGAACTATTAAATAATTTAGAATCGGGCGCAGTACGCGCAGCATCACAAAACGAAAGCGGCCAATGGCAAGCTAACGTAGAAGTAAAACAAGGCATTTTGGATGCCTTTAAAAATGGCACTAATACTGAGTTTGCAGGCGGCTTTGTTGATAAACATAACCTAGCTCCACAAGAGTTTAGTACTGACGATGGCGTTCGTATGGTACCAGGTGGCTCAAGTGTTCGCCGTGGTGCTTATGTTGCTAAAGGCACGATTATTATGCCACCAGCGTATGTAAACATTGGTGCATATATCGACGAAGGCACAATGGTAGATAGCCACGCATTAGTTGGCTCGTGTGCACAAGTAGGTAAAAACGTACATTTAAGTGCTGCAGTGCAGCTTGGTGGTGTACTTGAGCCAATTGGTGCAAGCCCAGTAGTTGTAGAAGACGACGCCTTTATTGGCGCTGGCTGTATTATTGTTGAAGGTGTAGTTATTAAAAAAGGTGCAGTACTTGCCCCAGGCGTGCGTTTATCAGCAACTATTCCGGTATACGACTGCGTAAACGAGCGCCAACTAGATAAAGGCGAGCCAATCCCAGAATACGCGATTGTAATACCAGGCTCTCGCCCTGCGTCAAACGAGTGGGCGCGCGAGCAAGGCTTAAGCATGTCGTGTGCGTTAATTGTTAAATACCGCGACGAGAAAAGCGATGCATCGTTATTGCTAGAAGAGGTTTTACGATAATGAGCTTTTTGAGCACGCCTATCAAAACCGCTGTAAATACAATTACACAACAACTTGATACACCTTTTTTTGTTTACGACCTAGATCAACTAAACACGCATCTTGCACGTTTAGTTGCGCAAACCGATGTAAAACTGTGGTACGCGGTAAAAGCAAATCCACTGTCTAAAATTATTCAAAGCTTAGACAGTGCTGGCTTTAATTTTGACGTAGCAAGTAAAGGTGAGCTTGAGCAAGTGCTAGCACAAGGTATTAGCTCACAGCGCGTGCTCAACACAGGGCCTGCAAAAAGCCCTAAACAAATTAAACACTTTATTGAGCGCGGAGTACGTATATTCGTAGCCGAAAGCCTCAATCAAGTACGTTGGTTAAACCAACAAGCGCAACTGCAAAATACGCAGTTGCAAGTGTTACTGCGAGTGCAATTACGCTGGCCTGAAGGTGAAAAAAACCCACTGGGCGGCGACAGCCTTACGCCGTTTGGTTTAGGTTGTGATGAGTGGCAAGCACTCAATGTAACCGACTACCCTGCACTTAAGTTTGACGGCTTACATATTTTTCAGTGGGGCAACATGCTTAGCACGCAAAAGCTAAGCGAATTGTGGTCACAAATGATTGCACCACTTAGCCAACTTGCCAGCGATTTAAATATTAGCCTTAAAATTCTCGATTTAGGTGGCGGCTTAGGTATTCCTTATACACAAAGCGAAACAACACTTGATTGGGATGACTTAATAGCTGCACTCGCTAAAATTAAAAATGATGCGGGCGTAGAAGAGTTATGGATGGAACTTGGTCGTTATGCCGTTGGCGAATGTGGTCATTACGCAAACCCAGTAATAGAGCGCAAACAAAACTATAATCAACAGCAAGTCATTTTAAGCGGCGGTATAAACCACTTATTACGCCCTGCTGTTACCAGCCAAGATTTTCCTGCTGCGTTACTGCGTGAATCCAGTGCTAAAACTCAAGCGGTCACTTTATACGGCCCGCTTTGTACAGCGCTTGATTGCTTAGGTGAGCATAACCTGCCAAGCGATTTAAATGAGCACGACTGGCTAGTGTTTAGCCAATGCGGTGCTTACGGCTTTACCGAAAGTATGCCGTATTTTTTATGCCACGAGCTCGCCGGCGAGTACACATTGCAAAACGGTGAACTTACCTGTGTTCGCCAAGCCGAAAATGCCAGCCACTACTTAAGGTAATAAGCATGAGTAATACAACACACATCAGCCAAGAGAACATTGTAGTAGGGGAAGTTGCAAACGGCTTACCACTTACAATTCCGGTGTATCGTTTAAAAGGTGATGGCACAGGGCCTAGTGTTTATGTTCAGGCCAATATGCATGGCGCTGAAGTGCAAGGTAACGCGGTTATTTTTCAGCTGCTTGAGCAGTTAAAAAACTTAAACCTTAATGGCGATATTACCCTTGTGCCCTACGCTAACCCAATTGGTTGTAATCAAAAATCTGGCGAGTTTACCCTTGGCAGGTTCGATCCGATTACGGGTACTAATTGGAATCGCATGTATCACTACAATAAAAATTTAGTGACACAGTTTGCACAAAATCATACCCTGTATGACGACGCTACATTAAAAAGTAACTTCAAACAGGCGCTTATTGACGAAGTAGACAGCAAACTTAACGGCCCTGCTTATTTACTTAATACAGGTAAACGCATTGCGCTTAACTTACAAAAGCTCGCTCATCAGGCTGATATAGTACTCGATTTGCACACAGGTCCTATTTCAAGCAAGCATTTGTACTGCCCAACTTATGCAACCGACAGCGCACGTTACTTTAATATTGAGCATGTATTGCTTATTCCTAGTGATTTTGACGGTGCTATGGATGAAGCTAACTTTTGCCCATGGTGGCATTTGAGTGATGCACTTAGCGAGCAAGGTCGTGAATTATCAATACCTGTAGAAGCATTTACTGTAGAGCTAGGCAGCCAAGAAAAAATAGACTTAAAAGAAGCACTAAACGATGCTAACAGCATTTTAAGTTACTTAAATCACAAAGGCGTATTACAAAACGCACCGCATACGCCAGCCAATATGACTCGCTATGCATGTAATTTAGATGACTACTTTGCTTATTACGCCCCTATTGGCGGCATGGTTGAATACTTAGCCCCACTTGGTGGGCACATTAAAGCCGGTGAGCCTATTGCTAATATTTTACGCATGGAGCGCTACTTAAGCGAGCAACCACTGCAAACACTTACTCTCGATTGCGATGCAATTGCCATTTTGCACTTTGCCTCGGCGAGTGTTAACCAAGGCACCGAACTTTATAAGTTTTTTACTAACATATTTGAGCTTTAGCTCACCCTTCTCATTGCGTGAGAGCACATAGTTAATGTGCATTAAAAAAGCGGCCTAGGCCGCTTTTTTTCTGATCTATATTTACTTTGTATACGTATAGACTTTGTTATAAATACAAATTCAGTAAAAGTTCACCGTTACATATGTAAAAAGACGTTATAATTAAATTAACGCATACAACACAACCCGAACCCACAAGGAATTACAATGAGCTGGCGCCACTGGATCACACTTTCTGCCTTAATAAGTACAGCTACCTTCGCACAAGAAGAAGTTGCTACAAATGAGCAAGACAACGACATCGAACTTGTAAAGCAGTGTATTTTAAATGAGGTAATTGGCGGAGATGGTAAACAAACATTAGACGATCTTCGTAAAAAGTGTTCAGCTCTTGAAGAAAACAAACAACTTACCGCGCTTGATAAACGCCAAGCTCGTGAAGAAGTAGGTAAAAAAAATAGAAATGTAATTACGCCACATAAGCGTAACTATATTTTACCGCTTTCGTACGTATCACACCCAAACGATCGCCCATTTGATGGCTTTGATGCACTAACAGACGATAACGACGGTGAACCGCTCGACAACTTAGAAGCAAAATACCAGCTATCGATAAAAGTGCCTCTTTACGATGATTTTTCGGATAAAGACCAAGCTATATTTTTTGGCTTTACACTGCAATCGTATTGGCAGCTTTATAACTCAGAAATTTCTTCTCCATTTCGTGAGACCAACTACGAACCAGAGATATTTTGGATAAATTACCTCGACCCAGAAAACGTATTATGGGGCGACGAAATGGCAATTGCTTTAGGTATTTCGCATCAGTCAAATGGTCGAAGCCAACCAAACTCACGTTCGTGGAACCGTATTTATGCAGATTTTATCTGGGAAAACAGAGGCTTTGTTTTTAGCTTTAAACCTTGGTACCGAATAGCTGAGGACGAAAAAGAAGATATTTTAGAAGCTAAGGGCGATGACAACCCAGACATATACAAATACATGGGTTACTTTGAATTTAGCGGCGCGTATCGTTTTCATGACCATGAATTTAGCTTTATGACACGTAACAATTTAAATTCAGATAATCGTGGTGCAATTCAACTCGACTGGTCGTTTCCTTTATGGGGCCGAGTTCGTGGTTATGCACAATACTTTAACGGTTATGGCGAAAGCTTAATTGATTACAACGCGGATGTAGAACGTATTGGTGTAGGTATATTATTAACCGACCTGCTGTGATACTTCTCTAAGTTTTACGCACAAAAAAGCCAAGCATCGCTTGGCTTTTTTGTGTTTTGAACAGCTAAACAGTTATTTTTTTACTACAAACTGCCCTTCAAATTCTGCAACCACGTTATCACCATCGTAAATAGTTACAGGCACTACGTAACTTGCTTTACCGTCGGTTTCTAAATCGCTTAACTTGCCCTTACAGGTTTGTATATCAACACAACCACGTGGGTCGGTAGTAAGCGGCTTTAAGTACTTAATGTTAGCATCGGCTAATACAATATTACCTTCAAGCCCAGCTTCTTTAAGTGCTAAGTACGTAGCGCCCCAACCTGTTAGCGTGGCCAAGCTATAAATAGAGCCTGCAAACATGGTGTTATGTAGGTTTAAGTTAGCGTCTAGGTCGGCGCTGGTTGTAAATTGCCAATCGGTATAGCTTTCTACCTTAATACCCATCGCGTCACTAATTGGAATAGACTCACGCCACGTATTTTGTAGTACTTGCGTCCAATTTGGATGACGGAACCAGCCTGGCTCACACGGTTTTTGCTTTACCATTTTAAAGTGTTGTACATCGCCATACGCTAAGTGCGCTTTTTCTTTTAATTCGTAACCGTGGCGTTTATAAAACTCAAGCGCTCGTTCGCGTGCAAACAAAACCAGTTCATCGGCATTTTGTGTCCATGCTATTTTTTCAAGCTCATGAAGCAAACGACTACCAATATGCTGATTACGGTTCCCCTCTGCAACTGCCATGTAGCGCACTTGTGCTTGCTCATGACTGTTAAAGTGCAAACGTGCTACACCTAGCACTTCGCCTTCTTTATTTTTTATAAAGCGGTGCTCAGAGTCTTGTTCCATATCGTCTTGTTCAGAGCCACGAGGCTCGCCCCAAGGCGCGCGTAATACCTGCCAACGCAATTGGTAATACGCTTGCCAATCTTCGCTACTTTGTGGGGTGCTTACCTGAAACATACATACTCCTGTTGTTATATAAGCCGTAAATAAAAGTCAAAAAAAAGGCTACGGCGCTATACTAATAGTATTGGTTATCTACCAAGCTAAAAAAATAAAATAATTAAATTGATTGGCATTATTATGGCAAATACCATACTCCATCTTAAAAAAACTGCAAATACGACTTTGGTGATGGCTGTAAAATAACGTAAAAAAATAATGACAAAGGCCATTGCGCTTTAACGTTGCTAGTTTATGCTGAGAATATGACTGAAAAAATCAATTATATAAATTCACTGACGGGTTTGCTGAGCGATCAATTTATTGAAAATAGCCACAGCATTGGTCAGTTAATCTATTGGCATAAATGCAGTGGCGATCACATTCAAGTACGTGAGCACGAGCAGTTACGCTGGTTACTTATTAACGACACTCTTCAATCTGTTATTGATTTAAATAACCCGGATTTATTACTTTTTCCACACTTATTGTACCTAGATAAGCACTGGCAAGCTCTTAGCGCGCCACAAAAAGTGTTAGAACTCGGCCTTGGCGGCGGTGCAATTCGTAACTATTTACAACACAAATACCCTAAAGCACAAATAACATCGGTTGAAAAAAACGCCGATATTATTGATTGCTATACCCAGTTTTTTTCGTCAAATAAGAATGAGCAACTGCTGTGCGCCGATGCGCAACAGATTTTAGAAAGTGTGCAAAATATTGATTGGATTATTTTAGATTTGTTTAGCCAGATAGATGCACCTCGATTTTTATTTGAAGAGGCATTTTATAAAAAAATCTACTCGGCTTTAAATAACAACGGCGTGCTATTTATTAACTTTTTATCGCAGCATGAGTCGCAATTAAAGCAACTTCAGCAGCTATTACTCGATGTATTTGGTTGTAATGTTAGCCCGCAAAAAATTACGGGCTATGTAAATCATATTGTCGTGGTAACCAAAAACTTAAACAGATAAGTTAAACGTAACGGGCCCATCGTTACACAAGCTTACTTGCATATCGGCACCAAACTCACCTGTGGCTATTGTAAGCCCCAACTCTTTAGCTTGAGCTACAAAGTATTCGTAAAGCTCGTTAGCTTGGCTTGGCGTTGCCGCAGATGAAAAACTAGGGCGCATACCCTTTCTAGTATCAGCCGCTAGCGTAAATTGCGAAACCACCAGTAACTCACCTTTAATATCTTTAAGGCTTAAGTTCATTTTGTCGTTTTCGTCAGTAAAAATACGATAATTACTTACCTTGTGTAAAAGCTTATCGGCCGTTTGTTTGTCGTCGTGTTTTTCAACGCCCAGCAACAACAGTATACCTTGGCTAATTTCGCCTACCACTTGGTTGTTAATTTCTACTTTGGCATGCTTTACACGTTGTATTAAACCTTGCATTTAAACTGTGTCCTTTATTGCTGGTTCATCATCTTCTAGTTCAAGCTCTGGTGTTTCTGGAATATCATTTGGGCTAATGCACGCAGTAAATTCAGCACCAAGCAAAACAACGACCCACGACAAATACACCCATACAAACAAAATAGGAATGGTTGCTACTGCGCCGTAAATAACTTCGTATGACGGAAAATGGCTAATATAAAGTGCAAACCCTTTTTTAGTCAGCTCAAATAAAAGTGCCGCAAAAAAAGCGCCAGGTATTGCCGCTCTGAACGACACCCGCGTATTAGGCACTAAGGTGTAGAGCATAATAAAGCCCACCATCGAAATCCCATACGGCAATAACTTTAACAAAAACCCGCTAAACCCCGGAATTCCCTGATCAGCAAACGACACCAAAGATACAATATAAGAGGTAACACCAATACTGGCACCGAGCAACATAGGCCCTAAGCTCAAAACCATCCAGTACACAGCAAATGAGATCATCATTGGGCGCTTTTTCTTTATGCGCCAAATTCGGTTCAATGTGGCATCTACATTACGTATTAACAGCAAGGCTATTGCAGCTAAAAAGCCAATACCTACCGCCGTCATTTGGTTGGCATTGCCCGCAAAGGAGCTAATGTGCTCTCTAATAACATCGGTAGAGGTAGGGACAAAGTTGGTAAACAAAAAGCTCTCAATTTCCATGCGAGTAGATTCAAAGCCCGGAAAAGCTGAAAATATAGCAACACCCACCGCAATTAATGGCACTAACGACAGAAGGGTTACGTAAGCAAGGTAACCTGCATTAACCGTTATTTGATCGTCTATACACCGATTAAAATACTGCATCCACCAACCAGGCTGCTGGCGTATAAAGGACTTAACTTGCTGTTTGTAATGTGAGAGCTTATCATTCATACAATTGACTTGTGCTTATATAGTTTTGATTATAATAACAATCAGCGCCATAATTTACAGCACTAACGCTCGTAAACAGGAATTCAAATGAAAAAACAAACATTACTCAGTGTTTCAATGCTTGTAGTAACACTTACTTTAACTGGCTGCCAATCAGCTTATTATTCTGCAATGGAAAAAGTCGGTGTTCACAAACGCGATATTCTTATTGACCGCGTAGAAGAAACCAAAGACTCGCAACAAGAGTCACAAGAAGAATTTAAATCGGCACTAGAGCGCTTAACTACTCTAATCGATTTTAATGGTGGCGAACTACAAGACACTTACAATCAATTAAACGACGATTACGAGTCGAGCTTAAATGCCGCTAACGAAGTATCAACTAACATCAATAAAGTAGAAGACGTGGCAGAAGCGCTATTTGATGAGTGGGCCGATGAGTTAGAGCAGTACAAAAGTGCATCACTTAAGCGTGAAAGCAGCAAAAAGCTAACTGCGACTAAGCGTCAATTTGATCAGCTATTACGCTCAATGCGCAGCGCAGAGAGTAAAATGGAGCCAGTATTAACCTCGCTTCATGATAACGTTTTATACCTAAAGCATAACTTAAATGCACAAGCGGTATCGGCTATTAAAGGTGAATTCACTAACCTTAAGCGCGATATTCAATTGTTGATGAACGACATGAACAAATCGATTGCCGATTCAAACAAATTTATTGAACAAATGAATAGCGCTGGCTAATTATTTGTTACTTTAACAAGCCTGCTTAATTGCAGGCTTTTTTATGTTAAAGGGAATGCTAAAAGGGATTTACAATGAAACGCTTTTTAATCGCAACAACGCTCTTATGTATATTAACGGCCTGCGGTGCACCTAATAATATTAATCGTATTACCAGTCCCGACTCAGTTGTTGTTATTAATGATAAGAACGGTCGTTATAAAAATTTATACACAGGTGAAAAAACATATCCCACTACCTGTACTGAAAACTGCTACCCAGCCCACCCAGACTTACTATGCAAAACCGGCAGCGAAAACTGCCAGTACCAAGGTCTGCAAACTAAGCCACAACTTAGCACCGGCTATACCGTACGCTGGCTTGGCCACGCTAGTTTTGTAATTAACACCCCAAATGGTCAAAGTGTGCTGTTTGATCCGGTAAAAAATCAGTTTGATTCTCCAGTAGCACTTGGCTTTAAACTCGGCGGTGGTATTTATCGTAAAGCAGGCGCTTGGCCTAGTGAACAAGAACTGGAAAATATTGATGCGGTAATGTATTCACATATTCATTACGATCACTTTAATAAAGCCGACATACAAAGCATTGGCAATAAACCTCGTTATTTAACACCACTCGGTATGGCCGACAACTTCCCCACCGGCGGTTTTAATATTAGCGAAATGCCATGGTACTCAACAACCAACATTGACGACTTAGTTATTAATGCCGTGCCAGCTCATCATTTTAGCGCTCGAGTATTGGTGCCCTTTATTTACGAAGATAACAATAAAGACTTATGGAATGGCTGGCTACTTGAACAAAACGGCAGTACCTTATTTTTTGCAGGCGATACGGGCTACTCAAAACACTTTAAAGATATACAGCAAAAATATGGCGATATAGATGTGTGCTTAATACCAATCGCATCTTACTACAGTAAAGAAAGTGGCAAATTTTACCGCTACGTTCACACTACACCAGAGGATGCGCTCAACGCAGCACAAGAGCTTAACTGTAAAGTAATGATACCGTGGGGGTATGGTAACTCAAGTTGGAAAATGGGCGACCATACTAGCCACTCTGCTTTGCTACGTTTATTACACATGGTTAAAAAAATGGATGCTAAAACACCGCTGTATATTTTAAACGAAGGCGAAAGTATTTCACTGTAACTATTTACTTAGCTGTTTTAAGATTGTTATTACATTAAGACAAGCACACAATAAAATTGAGAAATTAATGAAAAAATTAGCACTCGCCTTAAGCTTTTTATTAAGCACGCCTGCAATGGCTATTGATGTTGAACATACATCAACTCCAATTACTATTGATGGCGTATCAGAAAGTGCGTGGGATAAAGCCGCTTGGCACGATATGCCTTATTTAATGGATGGCACACTGCCATCAAGCGATGCCGACTTTAAAGGGCGTTATCGCTTACTGTGGGATCAAAACTATTTATACCTACAAGCCGATATTGTGGATGACGTTTTAATAGATACACACGCCGATCCAACCTATAAATATTGGGATGACGACGCGCTTGAAGTATTTATTGATAGCGATGCATCCGGTGGTAATCATCAATTTAATCACACCGCTTTGGCGTACCATATTGGCCTTGATAACCAAGCCGCCGATTACGGACCTGATAAAAAAGCCCATTTGTATACCGACCACCTAGTCAGCAACTGGAAGCGCAACACCACCGCGCCCTTTAACATCACCTGGGAAGTAGCGATAAAACTCTACCCGAATGATTATAAAGAAGGTGCTAAAAATACCCCAATTACACTTAGCGAAAAGCAGGTAATCGGATTTATGCTAGCGTATTGCGATAACGACGGCAGTGACGTGCGCGAGCACTTTATGGGCTCACACGAAGTACAACCAGTAAATGGCGACAGAAACCGTGGTTTTATAGATGCTGACGTATTTGGCAAAATCACCCTACTCCCTAAAAAGTAAGTAACTACCAACTACCACCAACAAAATAATTAAGTAGATACCATCTCTTCTAACCAGCCTCAAGCTTTCTTTAAATAGCTTGGGGCTGATATTCAGTTTGATTCTTCACAACACCAAAACAG
>NZ_WTLA01000018.1:0-90439 GCF_011378845.1 Pseudoalteromonas sp. Z9A4 | reverse complement strand
AACTCAGTAGTGAAACGAAACAGCGCCGATGATAGTGTAGCATTTGCTATGTGAAAGTAGGACATTACCAGGCTTCAAATTGTAGAAAGTCCGACTAGAAATAGTCGGGCTTTTTTACGTCTGTAGAAAAGTGAAATGCGCGCAATTAACACACACTCACATCAACACCTAGCTCGTAGGGCGGGCGAGTGCAGCGACTCCCGACGCTGATATACTGCGTAGCGTACCGACTTTATATTGTAGAGCGTCTGAATCTAATGATTCGGGCTTTTTTACGTCTGCAAAAAAGTGATTTAGGGATTCCTCTAGAGCGAAGGACTTCTTAGTAAATCATTTATATCGATCAGCAATAATATTTAATCAATTTGAGGGATTAAATCTGACGCTAACTGCGTTAAAAGCCTCATATATGAAGCAACTGAATAACGAATTTTTTGCCCTTCTTTTATCGACTCCGCTTAGTTATTGCTCTAATCTCAATTTATGATCTGTTCAATTATGTAGTTTATAAAATGTGACAGAGCTCGTTTAGATAAAAATAGAATAATAAGGGTTTAATAATGAGTGAAATTGATAATCATCCACATGGCATTTTTTGTTGGTCAGAACTTTGTACGCATAATTGGAAAGATGGTAAGGCGTTTTATACATCATTATTTGATTGGGGGTATGACGATCAACCTATTGGGGAGGACATATATTACACCATGCTACAAAAGCAAGGTGGTGATATAGCCGCTATGTATGAAATGCCTAAAGAGCAAATTAGTGAAGGGATCCCAAGTCATTGGTTGGCTTACATTGCCGTCGACAATGTTGATGATTGTGCGCTAAAAGCTAAAGAACTAGGTGCTGAAGTTATTGCCGGTCCTCATGATGTTATGAATGCAGGACGAATGTTGATGCTAAAAGATCCTGTAGGTGCCACTGTTGCACTATGGCAAGGCAATGAGCATAAAGGTTGTAAGTACTTAGGTGAATTAAACACGCCTTATTGGCATGAGTTAGCAACCAGAAATAGTAAAGTAAGTAGAGATTTTTACTGTGCTTTACTAGGCTGGGAAAGTGAAATAAAGCCAATGGAAGGTATGAACTACACTTTATTTTTGGTTGATGGACAGCCAATTGCCGGTATGCTTGAGATGACAAGCGACTGGCCTGAAGATATTCCTGCTCATTGGATGATTTATTTTGCAGTAGAGAGCTGCGATACGGCAGTAAATAAAGCCGCTAGCTTAGGTGGACAAGTATGTGTTCCTGCAACAGATATCCCCGATGTTGGTCGTTTTAGTGTTATATGCGATCCTCAAGGTGGTGTATTTTCGGTGATCGAATCTGTTATAGATGACGTTTAAACAGTTACATTAGCTTTAGCGTTAATTTACTCGCTAGTTTGTTATAATACTCGCCAATTAAATCGTCAGAAAGTGCAGAGAACGCAATGGAATTTGAACAAAATAGCAATTTAACCCTTCCTTTATTTCTATTAGATGAATCATTAAGTAATAGAGATTTAGAGCAGCCTGATTTTGAAATATCAATTGGACTTGATGATGAGTTACTTGCTCAAATTTGCCAAAATCCAAGTGAAGATAGCAGTGTAGCTATTACCGTTAGCGGTTATGAGTTGCTTATAACTGATTCTCTGTATTTAAGTATATTAGAGCAAGAGCATGATGCGCAGATAACATTAACGCATGGGCCTCTTTTAAGTATTGTTTTGAATACTGAAGGTCAAAAAACATTCGTTTCCCCTCAAATGGATATGATGCCTACCTTCGATTTAGGTGACGAGGACGAATGAAAAAAATAATAATAAGTACATTCGTATTAATTATCCTTAGTGGCTGTGCTTACTTAGGTAATGCACATTACGATGATTTATTTGGCCCTGAACAAGCGCAAGAACGTATCGTTCCACATTCTACCCTTGCTGGAGCTGATTTTTTACAAAACGTAAAACCAGTACTCGATACCCGCTGCGTCGTTTGCCATGGTTGTTACGATGCACCTTGCCAGCTTAAGCTCTCATCCCCTGAAGGTATTGATCGAGGTTTGAGTAAAGAGCTCGTTTACGATGGAACTCGTTTATTGGCAACGACCCCAAGCCGTTTATTGTTTGATGCAACCAATACACAGCAATGGCGAGAAAAAAACTTTACGCCAGTGCTAAATGAGCGTGTACAAAGTGAAGAAGCAAACTTAGCGGGAAGTGTTTTATTTAATAGTTTAGTGTTAAAGCAAAGCTATGAATTACCAACTAATGAAGTGCTAGATGATGAATTTGATTTTTCATTAGGGCGTTCGCAAACCTGTGCAACAATGGGGGAGTTTGACCGATTAGCTGACGAGCAACCTCATGGCGGTATGCCTTATGGTTTACCTGGGGTTTCGCGCGAAGAGTTTAATCATTTACAGAACTGGCTTAAAAATGGCGGTAAAATGTCACATATTGAGCCACCAAGTAAGTATGATCAGAATAAAATAAAGGGCTGGGAAGCATTTTTAAATCAAGATAACTTAAAGTATCAGTTATCAGCACGTTATATTTATGAACATTGGTTTTTAGCACATATTTATTTTACGTCAGAGAACCCACAAAGCTTTTTTAAACTAGTTCGCTCAAGTACGCCTCCTGGTGAGGAAATAAAGTTAATTAATACGCGTCGTCCATACGATGACCCTAAAGTTAGCCGTGTTTATTATCGTTTTATGCAAGAGCGTACAACCATACTTTCTAAAACGCATTTACCACTTGAGCTTAATGAAACTAAATTACTGCGTTTGTACGAGCAGTTTATTGCGCCAGATTATACAGTTACGCAAATGCCGAGTTATGAGCCTAAGTCAGCATCTAACCCATTTAAAACTTTTGAAGTTATTCCTATTAATTCTAAATATCAATTTATGCTTGATGAAGCAGAGTTAATTATTATGGGCTTTATAAAAGGGCCTGTTTGTCGTGGTCAGATTGCTTTAAATGTTATAAATGATCACTTTTGGGTGGCATTTGCTGATCCTGATAAAGTTGCGACTCCTGCTGTAGGGGAAATGCTAATGCAACATGAAGAAGCCCTAGAGCTTCCTGCCGCAGAGGAAAGTAATGCGTTACCTATTTCTAGCTGGGTTAAATATTCAGTTCGTGAGAAAAAATATTTACAGGCAAAAGTTGAGCTTGCTAACGAAATGTTTAAAGGTGGCGAGCATCTTACAACTGACTTGCTTTGGAAAGGTGATGGGCATAATAAAAATGCTGCACTGACTATTTTCCGCCATTTTGATAGTGCAACTGTTGTTAAAGGTTTTATTGGTCAAGAGCCTAAAACCACGTGGATACTTGATTATGCGTTATTTGAACGTATTCATTATTTGCTTGTGGCAGGCTTTGATGTATACGGAAATATAGGCCATCAATTGGTTACACGTTTATATATGGATTTTTTACGTTTAGAGGGAGAGCAAAACTTTTTAGCTCTATTACCTGAGCACAAGCGTAATCAAATCAAAAAGCAGTGGTATCGTAATTCACCACCTGACTTATCTAAGTTCTTTAAAAGTAACCGAGAATTTAGCCAGCCCAGTGGTATTAACTATGAAACTGATGATCCACAGCATGAACTATATACCTTGATGAAAGAAGCCTTAGCGCCAGTTTTAAGTGAAAAATACAACTACACTGAAGTGGCAAAGCCGTTAAATGTAATAAGTGAAATGCCAGCAAAAGCGGTTAACTTATTACCTCAGCTTTCTTTTATACTTGTAAAGCAAGAAGATAATAGCCATAAGGGCTACACTATTATTCATCATAATGCGCACTACAATATATCTAGTTTATTAAACGAAGATGGCCAACGTGCTTATGATGAAGATACTGCGACTATTGTTCCTGGGTTTATCGGAGATTATCCAGCAGCTATTTGGTATTTAAATAACGAGCAGCAAGTAAATGCTTTTGCCGAGCAATTGCCTATGATGCAAATAGAAGCTGATTATGGTGCATTGAAATCTAAGTTTGGTATACGACGTACTCATCCACAGTTTTGGCAATACAGCGATATATTGCACGATACAGCTAAAAAATATCGTGGGATAGAATATGGAATGTTCGACTATAACCGTTTAGAAAATAGATAGTTAAATAGTTTTATTTTATTAGCCCAACTTTTTAGTTGGGCTTTTTTATTTAATAATCATTATTTAAGCTGCTTATTAGTTCTAAAAAATTGAGCTACACTTAAAACAAAAACAGGGCTTAGTATGTTTAAAGTTGTCGCGAATATCCGTACTCGTTACCGATGGGCATTAATAGCAATAGCACTATTAATAAGCACATCAGCATCACTTATGCAGTATTATTTTTCGGTGCAAAAATATGACGCAAAAATAATAAATATGGCTGGTAAGCAGAGAATGCTTTCTCAAAAAATAGCTTGGCATAGTAATGAGTTATTATTATCGGCAACAAATATTTCTGAGCATACTAAAGCGTTAAAGACATCAGTCGTATCATTCAAAAAAACTCATAATTACTTACTTTCAAAAAATGCTAATGGAGAGTATCAGTACCTTACACCTAAGCTTATTAAGCTATATACGTTAGCTCCTCATAAACTAGATTCCCAAGTTGCAACATATATCCAGCAAGCGGAAAATTTGCTTTATCAACAAGGCCAAGTAGATAAGCGTATATTCTCTGTAACTGAGGTTGAAGAGCTATTAAAGCAACTAGATCATGCAGTGAATTTATTTGAAGAGCAAGCTGTCCAAAAATTGAACTGGGTATCTAATCTTGAATTATTATTTTGGCTTATGGCGATGTTTTTACTACTTGTAGAGTTAAGGTTTGTATTTATGCCAATGGAAAAAGAAATAGGTAACGCATTGTCTAAATACCAAAAGCAAAAAGAGTTCGCTCAACAAGTGAGTCAAAATAAAGAGCATTTTATTGCCAGAGCAAGTCACGAATTTAGAACTCCTTTACAGGGTCTTATTACGTCTATTGAGGAGTTAAAGGTTTCTGATACGCAGCAAAGCGTTAAAACCCAAGCTAATTACTGTGCACTTAGGTTAATAGCCATATTAGATGAACTGCAGGACTTGCAAGCTTTAAGTACAGGTAAGTGGGTACCGCAATTTAAAAATGAAAACCTTCTAGAGTCGTGTAATAAAGTACTAATGGCTTACGAGCATGCTTGTCAGCAAAAAGGCCTAAAACTAGTTAGTTGTTTAGATGAATCATTAAATTGTGTATGTAAATTGGATCATCAACGTTTGCAGCATACGCTTACAGAATTAATCAGTAACGCTATTAAGTTTACGACAGAGGGTGAAATTACTGTCTCTGCAAAGCTTTTTAATAATGAACTTTGTGTCACTGTAAGTGATACTGGTTGTGGTTTTTCGAAAGAGATTACTGATCTTGAATTTGACTCATTTAAACAAACAAACCATTTTCAAGGATTAAGAACAGGTCTCACTCGGGTTCAGTATGTTGTAAAGGCGTTGCACGGTGAAATTACCTTCAAAAATAATGAAGCCCATGGGGCGCTGGTATCTTTGCACTTACCAATAATTGCCAGTAAAGCTCTCCCAAACCCTCGTAAAATAAATGACAAACTAAAGTGTTTAGTCGTTGAAGATAATCCATTAAATACTATATTACTGACCCGCATACTTAGCTTATTAGGTTTAAGCTATGATTGCGCTGAAAACGGCAAAGTCGCGTGCGATATGGTGAGTGAAAATCAATACGATATTGTTTTTATGGACTTAAATATGCCAGTAATGGATGGGTTTGAGGCGATTAAAAAAATACGCTCTGATCTTAATAAAGTAATGCCAATTATTGTTATAACAGCAAATACTTCACAAAATGATATAGAGCGAGTTTATGAATACGGAGCTAACCTCCATATTCATAAGCCAATAAGCCAGCAAGCAATTAAAGACGCATTAAATAGTATTAGCGTTGCTAGTGAAATAAATTAATTTTGCAGATAACAAGCTTGCTAAGCTCTTTTAATATGCGTTAACTTGCTGTTTTAAGGTTTATTAGGAAAAGTTAGTGCAGTCAATTACGCTTGAGCAATTTAATGGTTACTTACAAGGGCAAGGCAAAAGTCGTTACGACATATGCAACCTAGATTGGCAAGTGAATCTAGGAGAACATTGGCTGCTTCTAGGTGCTAATGGAGCCGGTAAATCTGCACTGACAGCTGCGTTAGTTGGTGAAGCTAAGTGCGAAAGTGGTAAGCGTATAAGTAGTATTAATAAGCTTATGCTCGTGTCTTCAGATTCGCATAAACAGTTACTAGCTCAAGAATTTGAGCATGAAAAGCACTCCCTCGTTAAAGACCTTATTTTTACAGGGCATAGTAATAATGATGAGTTATTAGCGCAGCTAATAGAATTATTTAAATTTAGCTCATTACTAAATAGGCATTTTAGAGACCTTTCAACGGGTGAAACTCGTAAACTCCTACTTATAAAAGCACTCAGCTCCCATAGTGAGTTAGTCGTACTTGACGAGCCATTAGATGGACTCGACGTACAATCTTGCCAGCAACTTAATAAAATACTCATAGAGCTTAGCCACACGATTACTTTTGTTTTTGTGCTAAACCGCTTAGACGAAATACCTTCATTCATTACTCACTATGGTTATGTAAACCAAGGCTGCTTGTTACATACTTTAGCAAAGCCAAGTAGTGAGCAATTAAGTGACTTACTAAAACTACTTCATTTAGAGCATACTTCATTGGATGTGCCATCTCCTGATACCGAACAAGAGCAAAAGACATTCACTGGTAATACCTTAGTTAAATTGAGTAATGCTAAAGTTAGTTATAGTGACGTAAGCATATTCAAAAATCTCAATTGGACTATAAAAAAGCATCAGCATTGGCAGCTTACTGGAGCGAACGGTTCAGGTAAAACATGCCTATTAAATTTAATAACAGGTGATAACCCACAGTGTTATAACAATGACATTGAAGTGTTCGGTTTTAAACGCGGAACCGGGGAGAGTATTTGGGATATAAAACAGCATATTGGTTTTATATCTAACGCGCTACATATGGATTATCGCGTAAGTATATCGGCTTTAAATACTGTTATATCTGGTTTTTATGACAGCATAGGTTTATATCAAAAGCCGAGCGACGCACAAGTTAATATTGCTCAACAGTGGCTGGCATTTATTGGTTTAAGTGACAAGCAAAACACCTCATTCACCCAGCTTTCGTACGGCGATCAACGTATGCTTTTAATTGTACGAGCTATGGTAAAGCATCCAACGTTACTTATTTTAGATGAACCTTGCTTAGGATTAGATGAAGCAAACAGGCAACGTGTACTGCTACTAATAGAGAAAATTTGTGCTGCTAATACAAGTACTGTGATTTATGTAAATCATCATGCGGCAGACAAAATTAAAAAAATAGAGAATTACTTAAAAATGGAAGACTTTAATTAAAAGCTCAGAGAAAGGTTGAGCGAAAATTCACTCAACCCATTTTTATTTTAAAGACGAGTAACGCTAAAGCCTTTATCTCGTAGCTGTTTAAGTAACCCGTGTTTTTCAGGTAAATGCAGAGCACCTACGGCAATAAATAGTTGCTCGTTTGCTAAACGCGGTGTGAGTTGTTTAACCCAATTATTATTGCGGTTAGTTAGCATTACTTGCTCGCTAATTTCACCATAATTACTGTCATCAAAACTCATGTTGTAGTAATCGGTTAGTGTATCCATATCCCCGTTTTTCCAGGCATTAACTAATTTGATAAAGTAAGTATTAATATCGCTGAGTTGCTCAAAGGTTTCTTCAATCATTTCATTGCTTAATAGCGCCATGCCATCAAACATTTGCAGTTGTTGCTCTAGGGTTTCAAGCTCGCCAATTTTAATATTATGCTCTTTAGCATAACTAAGCACTTGCTTGTCTATGCCGGTTTTATCTGAATATCCTGCATTTTGAAATTCAATTTGCATCATAGTCACCATAACAGCCCAAGGCTTTAAGCCATTAAACATAGCAATATCAATCGACTTTTTAGCAAAGTAATTTTTTAGCTTGGTATAATTTTGCTTTGAAAGCTCAGTTTGTAATGTTTTACCGTCACTTAGCATCATAAATGGCATTGAGCGCTGTTGCATTTCAAGTGGTGTAAGTTTGCTTATATCAACTTCAACAATGACTTCTTTGCTTGCGCTAATTGCATCGGTTACATTTTTAGGTAAGCCTTTCATGCTGGTATCACCAACGTGTACAGTGCCAAATAAGTAAGAGCTGACGCCATTTTTTTCTATTTTATATAAGGCGGGAGCTGCATAGCTGTTAAGGCTAAATGTTATAAGCAATGCCACAATAAAAAAGTGGCTAATACGGGTAAGAGCATTCATGGTTTGTCCTTAAAATCTCGAAGGTTAGTAGTGTAAATACTAACCTAAATTTACTTCAGAGGTAACGTTAATATAAACGTTAACGTATTGCTTTCGGTATTACTGGCCGTGATAGTAAAGCCATTTAAGTTACATAAGCTCTGTACAATTGATAATCCTAAACCATGGCGCTGGTTATTAGTTCTAGATGAATCTAGCTGATAGAGCGGGTCAAAAATAGCAGTGAGCTGTTCACTACTTAGTGGTTTATTTACTTTGTTACTAACAGAGATGGTCATGTTTGTGCTGTTATTTACGGCAGTTAATTTAATTGGTGCCTCAGGGAGTCCATAAAATAGTGCGTTATCGATTAAGTTACATAAAATGGTATTTAAACTAAATTCGTCAGCATTAAGTGTAAACTCGTCAGTTATTTCATTATTTAAACGCGCTTTAATAGTTGGGTGCTTAAAGGTCAGCTCATCAACAATTTGATTTACTAGGTTATTTAGAATGATATTTTGTGCATTTAATTGCATTGCACTGCTACTTGAGCGCTGCAACAGTAATAGGTTGCTAACAATCGTTTTCATACGCTGTGAAATATTAAGCACATCACTGGTATAGGTGTCGCTAATACGTTTATCGTCAGGGTAGCGAATAGCCACTTCTGAGAGGCTTATTAGTTCAGCTATTGGGGTTTTAAGCTCGTGTGCAATGTCGCTTGTTAGGCGTTTTTCATTACTATAGAGTTGCTGATTAACGGTAATAAACTTATTTAGCTCGTTACGTATAGGTTCTATTTCTTCTACTTTAAAGTCGCTTTCTATTGTTTGCGCAATACCGGTAATATCGAGTAACTTAATTTGGTCGTTTAAGTTGTGTAGCGGGTGCAGACCTTTATTTACAATACGTGTCACTAAATAGCGCACACCAAACACACCAAGTACACAGGTTAAAATAAAGACCACATCAATAATAATCAGTACTTTATTAAGTTCGGCTGTCGGCGCTGCAATCGCAAGAGTCATGGTATTAAAAACAGCAGAGTGAGTGGGGTTTCTATCGTCTTTTTGGGCTACAAAGTGACTTATAAGTGCGCGGCCATCACGCCCGTTAGGAAGCTCGTAATCTATAATTTTAGATTCGTTTATCGGCATTTCTAAAAAAGGTAGGTTAGCATTTTCATAAAGCTCTAATGAGTCCGAGCGCTCAAACACATCACGGCCATGCCATAATTGGTAAAACTCCGTGGCATCGGCTGCTTCATACTCCGACATAAACTCACCAGCAAAATCAAATTCAACTACGTTGTTGTCATCCTCAACTAAGGTTTTTAAGTAGTTAGCTTTGTTAGTTAGAGACTGATTGAACTGATCTTCCACCCAAGTATCAACACTTAGATCAACGGTTAAAAATATGGTGAATAAAATAACAGAGATCACAGCGCTAATATTATTAACGAGTTTACGTTTTATTGAGTGATTTTTATTTTGTTGTTGCGACATAACCAAATCCACGTTTATTTTTTATCGGGAGCTCGCCATCAAACTGTCTTACTTTTTTACGTATGGTTGAGATGTGTGCTTCAAGCGCATTTTTAGAGAGCATATCAAACTGCCCTACCACCGCTTCACTTATAAGCTCAAGCCCCAATACTCGCTCTGGGGCGTTAAATAAGCATTCTATTATTTTGTATTCATTACGCGTGAGCTCAATGGCATGTTGCTTGTAGTGAAGAGTTTTAAGTGACAGATCTAATACGCAATCACCTACGGTAAGGGTATTTTGTTGGTTTTGCAGTGAACCACGACGAAGTAATGCAAGGACGCGAGCATGGAGTTCTTCAAACGAAAATGGCTTAGTTAAATAATCGTCAGCGCCTTTCATAAGGCCGTTAATTTTATCTTGAGGCTCACTTCGTGCAGATAAAATTAGCACACGGCTTTGGCTATTACTGCTGCGCAGTGCTTGTAAAATACTCATGCCATCAACGCTCGGTAGCATTAAATCAAGTACGAGGAGGTCGTAGTTTCCACTCAGTGCCATACTCAACCCTTCTGAGCCATCACCTGTTTCATCTACGGTAAAACCAAGGTTGCTAAGGCCAACTTGCAAGCTGCGTCTTAGTGCTTCAGAGTCTTCAATAACGAGGATTTTCATGTTTACTCGGTTTATAAAAATAGCCTTGTTACTTTAACAAGGCTTTATTATCAAGTCACTGCAAGAATAATAACTAATGGTACCAGCCATTTGTGTAGGCTAAATTACCTAAGTTCGCGTGGGCTAGGGCTTTTTTAACTAGTTGCTCATCGTTTTCACATGGCACAAGCTGGTTATTGCTATACGTATAGGTGGTTGCTGGTTTTTGTGGTTGTAACACCACCACTTTATTATCGTGCATGTAAGCAAAGTTTTTGTCGTATTGCATCATTGCGCGTTGTTTCTTGTCGCTAATTGGCTTTGATAAATCATGACCTATCATTGGGTGCTTACCACTTGCGCCAATCAAAGAAAGTAGAGTAACAGGAATATCGAGCTGACTGGCTAGTTGGCTATCTCGTTTATGGGTAATACCTTTACCAAAAATAACGGCCGGAATTTTAAAGTGATCAACCGGTACTAAATTCGAACCCGATACGCGCGAGTCGTGATCGGCAATAACTATAAATACGGTATCATCCCAGTAGCTCGATTTTTTAGCTTTTTTGATAAAGGTACCTAGTGCGTAATCGGCATACTTGGCAGCATTATTACGGGTTTGTTTTTGTTTGTCGTACAGCGTTATTTTATCGTCAGGAAAGTCATACGGACTATGATTAGAGCTTGAGAATATAAGGCTAAAAAAGGGTTTGTTTTGATTTTTAAGCTTAGTAAGTTCTATGTCGGCTTGGTCGTACAAGTCTTCGTCTGATGCGCCCCACGAGCCATTAAAGTCTATTTTTTTAAAATTATTTGTATCTACGATACTTTTAAAACCGTTGCCTAAAAAGAAGCTGCGCATGTTATCAAAATGGCTTTCGCCACCATAAATAAACTGCGTGTTGTAATTTTGCTTCGTTAAAAAATCAGCAATGGTAAAAAAGTCACGTTGTGATTTATCAAGCTTAACAACCGCACGCGAAGGCGTTGGTGTAAACCCTGTAATTACTGCCTCAATTCCACGCACTGAACGTGTACCCGTGGCGTATAAATTATCAAACCCCCAACCTTGTTTATAAAGGGCGTCGATATTAGGTGTAAGCGGTAAACCGCCAAGCGTGCCTACATAACGAGCACCTAAACTTTCTTGTAAAATAATGACTAGGTTTTTTGGCTTACCTGTATTGCTTGCTTCATGGAACGTATTTGTTGGGGCAGCTGAGTCGCTAAATTTGGCCTGCGTATTTTGCATGTTACTGCGTACAATACTAAGCAATTCATCGGTAGGCATTTTGCCATAATACTCTTGGCTTGATTGCTCGTTAGAGAGTTGTTTTACCGCAAACGCGACGCTATAAAGTGAGTTAAGGGTTAAATCGTTAAGTAAGTGATCAGTAGAGAACGAGACCATGGCGGGGTTAAGTGGTCTGTGCCCTAATGAGTTACGCGCGCCCAAAATAGTTAAGCATACTAAAACGAGCGCTAAAATTGATTGGTTTAAGCCTGTTAGTGATGACGTACTTTGCCATTGATTGCCAAATACTTTACCTGCAAATTTACAGCTTAAAATAAGTGCTATAACAGCAATAAATACTTCTAACTTATAGCCTGAAAAAATCATTTTTGAGACTTCTTTAGGGTAGATTAAATATTCTATAAATAAGCGGTTTGGGCGTAAATCGTATTCGTTTATAAATGTAGGCGTAATCACTTCAAAAAAAACGAGTAAAGCAGACATCCCCACTAAGTAAATTTTAATTAGGCCGCGAACTTTATTTTGCCACCCTATGCTTTGCATAACTAATGTAAGTAATAATGCGGGCATAATAATGTAGCTTAAAGTGGCTATATCTACTCTTAAACCACCTATAAATATAGATAACCACGCATGCGATCCAAATACACGCTCACCTTGCCAAACACTCAAACCAAAACGAGCAAGTGTTAAAAAACTCAGTGCCAAAAAAGTAAATACAACAAGAATCCACACAGGACCAAGTGCTTGCTTGACTGTAAAATTATTACTTTTAAGTGTTAAGCCCATAATACAGCCCACCAAATAAGAGCAGTAATTAGCATGGCTATAAATACACTGGCTGAGGCAATATCTTTAGCGAGACCCGAAAGCTCATGATATTCACTGCCAATTCTATCCACCACAACCTCAACGGCTGTATTTACAAGTTCAGCAAACAAAACAAAAAGCAGGCTGGCTATCAGTAATAACTTGTCGCTTAGTACAATTTTTTGTAGCCACACAAACACACCTAGTAATGAAAACAGTACTAGCTCTTGTTGAAACGCCGCTTCAAATCGACTCATCCATTTTAAGCCGTTAAAAGAATGGCTTAAGGTAAAAATAAGGCGCATTAAGCCTTGGCGTTTTATAACGGTTTTATTGCTCATAATTGTATTTCGCTTGGTGTTGTTTGGCAGCTAGCAAGTAAATCAAGCGATGCCTGATATGTTTTGCTCTTAATGCCAATTAAATTTAAAAGGGTGTGAAAAATATTGTTGTGTGAGCGCGCAGCGCGGGTGTCTAAATTAGCTAAACAGGTATTAGTAATGCGCTGGTTATGCTCATCAGCCCACATATAAAGGGGGACATGTGTTTGTGTACTTGGGGCAAAGCTATACGGAAAACCATGCAAATAAGCACCGGCTTCGCCAAGTGATTCACCATGATCAGAGACATATAAAAACTGCTTATCTATGTTGTTTGGCAGCGCTTTTAATTGCTCAATTACCTGGGCGTTAACAAAGTCGCTGTACGCAATTGTGTTGTCGTAGGTATTAACTAATTCATCGAGTGAGCAGTTTTGAATGTCGTTTCTATCGCACGTAGGCGTAAATTGCTTAAACTTATCTGGGTAGCGTTTAAAGTAGGTTGGCCCGTGTGAGCCCATCATGTGTAGGACAATAATGGTGTTAGCTTGGCTTAAATTAGCGAGTTTGCGTTTAAGTGGAGCAAGAAGTGCTTCATCAAAACAATATTTCCCATCGCAAAGCGTTGATGGGGTGGTTGGTATATCAATATTAACAACACGTGTGCATACGTTTTTACAGCCGCTGTTATTATCAACCCACAATACATCGCTGCCAGCTTGTTGTGCTAAGTCAATCAGGTTTTGTTGGTTGTCAGCTGCTAATCGATCAAAGTTATCTTGTGTTTGCAGTGAAAACATACACGGCACAGACACAGCAGTAGCGGTGCCACAAGACGCCACATTATTAAAATACGTCACATTGTACTTTTGTGTGTAAGAATTTGTGTTGCGCTTATAACCTTGATAAGCAAAGTTTTCTGCTCGTGCGGTTTCGCCAACAACCATAACGGTTACGCTGGTGGTGTTAGGCGCAATAAGAGTGGGTGTTGCATCTATATTTTTAAATTCTATATTGGTATACAGCAGCTGATCGCGCATATATTTATAACCGCTAGAGAGGTATTGAAACGGAATAATTTCTTTTTTCAAAATGCGGTTGTTACGACCAGTGGCTGCGTAATCGGCGTAAAAGTTAGCGACCACTAAAGCAATTAGCGTTAAGCAGGCAATAATAAGTTTTATGCGGCTAATCGCTTCTTGATGAGGGCGAGTAAAGTGTATTTTTACTTTGCTTAATATAAAAACAGGTAGCGCACAAAAAAGTAGTAAAAAGGCTATGAGCTGCGGGTTTAAATAGCTCAGCGCTTCGCTTGAATCGGTTTCGAACGTGTTTTGAATCATTGAATAGTCAAACACAACACCGTAATTTAATGAGCCGTAAAGCACGGCGCTCGAAATTATCAGTAAAAGATAGTTAATTGGTTTTAATAACCATCTAACCGACACTATCGAAAAGAAAATAATTAAAAGGCATAACAAAAGTAGCGGGACTGAAAGTAAAAATAGCCATGAAAAAGATGCAAGAGAGGTTATGGCGCTAAACGAACCTTGAATAAAAGGAATGTTTATAACTAAACAGTAATAACAGGCAATCATCACTACAAAGGCATTTGCACTACAGTGAATGTAAAACCGTTTACTACGATTTGGCTTTTTTTGTGCTGGTGTTTGACTAATTACGTTCATATTTAGGCTCGTTTAAAATAACAACGCCATGCTATGCAACAACACTTAAGAGTCGCTTAAGAGAACCTACGCATTACCTGAAGGTGATAAATAATTTTATTTATAAAAATATTCTTAAAAATTAATCAAACCTTAAATAAGGGATATAAGAATAGTGAATTTCTGAGAATAAAATTAGAGCATAAAAAAACCACTACTAGCTTGTATAATGAATTTTAAAACCTGATAAATTGCCTTTTAGTCTTTTTGTTAGATTAACTTTGGTGTTGACTTAAAGGGCCTAGCGCGGTACTAATATAAAAAGAGAGCGAAGGAATAACCTTCGCGATAATTGAACAAAATTTGGTATTAATTACATGCTTACAAACGCACTTAACCTAGTCCTGATTATTATCGTGGTGATTATTCCCGCGAGGGCTTCGTAGTGCTTTAAAAACTTAAGCATTAAAAAAGCCCTCCGCACTTAACCGTTCGGAGGGCTTTTTAGTTTTAAGGGCAAAGTTTTTAGCGTAAAAATGTAATTGGGTTGTCACTGAGGAATGAGGGTTTATTAATGACAGGCGCAGAACTAACAATCGACTTATTGGCCAAACACGGCGTAAATGAAGTATTTGGCTACCCAGGCGGAGCTATTATGCCAATTTACGATGCGCTGTATGGCGCGCCAGTCAAACACTACCTTACTCGTCATGAGCAAGGTGCAGGGTTTGCAGCTGTTGGTTATGCTCGCAGCACGCGTAAATTAGGTGTGTGTTTTGCAACATCGGGCCCAGGTGCAACTAACTTAATAACTGCCCTTGCTGATGCGATGATGGACTCAGTACCATTATTGGCGATCACCGGCCAAGTGCCTACTGCAGCTATTGGTTCAGATGCGTTTCAAGAAATAGATGTACTAGGTATGTCGCTTTCGTGTACTAAGCACAGCTACATGGTAGAACGAGCGGAAGACTTAGCAGAGATATTACAAGAAGCTATTCATTTAGCGCAAAGCGGCCGACCAGGTCCTGTACTTGTCGATATCCCAAAAGATATTCAAATGGCGCAAGTACCTTTTAAGCCTTGGCTTGCAGCTGATGAATACTTACCACAATTAGATTTAAATCAAGTTGCTATTGCTAATCAATTACTTAGTGAAGCAAAGCAGCCTGTAGCGTACGTAGGCGGTGGTGTACAAGCCGCTGACGCGCAAGACGAGTTAATGCAGTTTTTAAATAAAACGCAAATGCCGGCTGTATCAACACTTAAAGCATTGGGCAGTGTACTACCTGATTACGAACACTACTTAGGTATGTTAGGTATGCATGGTACTCAAGCGGCTAATATTGCTGTGCAAGAATGTGATGTGCTTGTATGTATAGGGGCGCGCTTTGATGACCGCGTAACGGGTAACTTAGCTAAATTTGCAGCTAAAGCTAAAGTAATTCATTTAGATATAGATGCCGCTGAAGTAGGTAAGCGAAAACCTGCTAAAGCTTCATTAATTGCTGATTTAAAAACCTCTTTACCAGCACTTGAGTGTTTTGTAACACCTAAAGCTTGGTGTGACACAAATAAAGAAATGAATATTAAGCACGCGTGGCGTTACGACTACCCAGGTGAGAAGGTTTATGCACCTTATTTACTTAGTCAGCTTAGTGAGCGTATGCCAAAAACTGGCGTTGTGTGCTGTGATGTTGGCCAGCACCAAATGTGGGTCGCGCAGCATATGAAATTTAGCCACCCGAGTAATCATTTAAGTAGTGGTGGCGCAGGCACAATGGGCTTTGGTTTACCGGCCGCTATTGGCGCACAAGTAGCACGCCCTGATGACTTTGTAATTACCGTATCAGGCGACGGCTCAATCATGATGAATATTCAAGAGCTTGCCACGATTCGCCGTAACAATTTACCAGTAAAAATATTAATTTTAGATAACCAGCGCTTGGGTATGGTTCGCCAATGGCAGGAACTGTTTTTTGAAGGACGTTACTCTGAAACTAACCTTTCGGACAACCCAGACTTTGTGCAACTAGCTGCTGTATTTGGTATTCCAGGGCAAACAATTACCCACGCTAACCAAGTTGATGATGCTATTACAGCATTAGTTAACAGCAAAGGCCCGTACATAGTACATGCTTGTATTGATGATAAAGAAAATGTTTGGCCACTTGTACCACCTGGGGCTGCTAACGACGAAATGATGACGGAGAAAGCAAAATGAAACACAGCCTAACTATTGCATTAAAAAGCCAAAGTATAGCGGTAGAACGCTTTTTACGAGTGGTGCGTCATCGTGGTTTTAACCTAACGCATTTTCAGCTCAATATAGATGATGGCTTATACAACGTAGCCATGACGGTAGATAGTGATAAACCTATTCATCTATTAACCAGCCAGCTAAACAAGCTGGTGGATGTAAAAGAAGTCACTTTACAAAATTTACAGCACCAACAGGCTGTATAATTACGAATTACAAAATAATTTACGAGTAACTGAGTCACTCGGTTATTCACCAATTTTAGAATGAGGAATGCCCGCTTATATTGCGGCAAAAACTGAGGTAACTATGGCTAAATTAAGAAGTGCAACAACAACTGAAGGACGTAAACGTGCAGGCGCAAGAGCATTATGGCGCGCAACAGGTATGACAGACTCTGATTTTGGTAAACCGATTATTGCCGTAGTTAACTCGTTTACACAATTTGTACCAGGGCATGTACACCTTAATCAGCTTAGTGAGCTTATGGGTGAGACAATAACCCAAGCCGGTGGCGTTCCAAAAGAATTTAATACCATTGCTATTGATGATGGCATTGCGATGGGACACGGCGGTATGCTTTATTCATTGCCTTCACGCGATTTAATTGCTGACTCGGTTGAATACATGGTAAATGGACACTGCGCCGATGCGATGATCTGTATTTCAAACTGCGACAAAATCACCCCAGGGATGATGCTGGCAGCGCTACGTTTAAATATACCGGTGATATTTGTATCGGGCGGTCCAATGGAGGCGGGTAAAACTAAACTTGCTAACATCGACATTAAACTTGATTTAGTTGATGCCATGGTTAAAGGCGCAGATGAATCGGTAAGTGATGCAGATTCAGAGCAAGTAGAGCGCTCTGCGTGTCCTACATGTGGTTCGTGCTCAGGCATGTTTACTGCAAACTCAATGAACTGTTTGTTAGAGGCTATAGGTTTGGCACTGCCGGGTAACGGTACCACGCTTGCTACCCATAAAGACCGTAAACAACTGTATGTTGAAGCAGGGGCTCGTATTGTTGATTTATGTCGTGAGTATTATCAAAAAGATAATCAAGATGTATTGCCACGCGCAATTGCCAATAAAACAGCCTTTATGAATGCAATGGTTGTTGATATTGCAATGGGCGGCTCGTCAAATACCGTATTACATTTACTCGCAGCAGCGCAAGAGGCCGGCGTTGATTTTGATATGTCGCACATTGATGCGCTTTCTCGTAAAACACCGTTTTTATGTAAAGTTGCACCAGCAACACCAGAGTACCATATTGAAGATGTCCACCGTGCAGGTGGCATGATGGCTGTTGTACGCGAGCTTGGTAAAGCGGGCTTAGTTGACATGTCGGTTAATCATGTAGCTGGGTCAACAATGGCTGAGCTTGTTAAAAAATGGGATGCAACCGACCCAACTAACGAAGTTGCGCGCAAATTTTACCGTGCGGGTCCTGCGGGCATTCGTACTACTAAAGCAATGAGCCAAGAGTGTCGTTGGGATGAAGGCGATAATGACCGCGTGAATGGGTGTATTCGAAGCGTTGAACATGCTTTTCGCCAAGACGGTGGTTTAGCTGTGCTTTCGGGTAATCTAGCGGTTGATGGCTGTGTTGTAAAAAGTGCTGGCGTAGTTGATGAAATGCTACATTTTGAAGGCACCGCCATTGTATACGAATCACAAGATGATTCAGTAGAAGGGATTTTAAATAACGAAGTAAAAGCCGGCGATGTTGTTGTTATTCGTTACGAAGGCCCTAGAGGCGGCCCAGGTATGCAAGAAATGCTATACCCAACAAGCTACTTAAAATCGAAAGGCTTAGCTGAAAAATGCGCACTTATTACTGATGGTCGCTTTTCGGGTGGTACTTCGGGTTTATCAATTGGCCATGTATCGCCAGAAGCGGCGAGTGGTGGTGCAATCGCTTATGTTGAAAATGGCGACAAAATCATTATTGATATCGCAACACGTGAAATCACATTAGCGCTAAGCGATGAAGAACTTGAGGCACGTAAACAAAAGCAATTAGCACGCGGAAAAATGGCGTACAAGCCAGTTGATCGTGAGCGCTATGTCTCGTCTGCTTTAAAGGCTTATGCATTACTTGCAACAAGTGCTGATAAAGGCGCTGTGCGCGACTTAGCTAAATTGGAGGCGCTTAGTTAATTATGGTCTCTCAAGAGCTCGATTATTTTCGCGCTATTATTCAAGCAAACATGGAGCCTTTGGCTAAAGTTACTGAGGTTAGCGAAATGGCTGAACTCAGTAAAAAGCTAGGTAACCATGTTTGGTTAAAGCGTGAAGACCAACAGCCCGTGTATTCATTTAAGTTACGCGGTGCGTATAACAAATTAAATAAATTACCTAAAGGCTCAGTGGTTATTACTGCTTCTGCGGGTAATCATGCTCAAGGGGTTGCATTAAGTGCATCTCACCTTGGGCATCAAGCAACTATTGTAATGCCAGTAACAACGCCTGAAATAAAAGTCAGCGCAGTGCGCGCACTTGGCGGTGAAGTTGTATTACATGGCCATCATTTTGATGCAGCAAAAGCCTATGCGCTTGAGCTTACAGATCAGCGTAACGGTATATTTGTCCCGCCATTTGACGATCCGGATGTCATTGTTGGTCAAGGCACTGTAGCACGCGAGTTAATGCAGCAATTAAACGAGCTTGATGCTGTGTTTATTCCTGTTGGCGGCGGCGGTTTACTTGCTGGTATGGCGGTTTACATTAAATCGTTGCGTCCAGATATAAAAGTAATTGGCGTAGAAGCCGACGAAAGTGCGTGTTTACAAGCAGCACTTGAAGCTGGTAAGCCAGTAGAGCTTGATCGCGTTGGTAGTTTTGCCGATGGCGTAGCGGTTAAAATTATTGGCACTGAAACATTTCGTTTAGCGCAAAAGTTTTGCGATGAAGTCGTAACCGTTACTAGCGATGAAATATGTGCAGCCATGCAGGATATTTTTGTATCTACGCGTGCAATTGCAGAGCCATCAGGTGCACTTGCAACGGCTGGGCTTAAAAAGTGGAGTCAGCAGTCGGGGTTAAAAGGACTACATTTAGCGGCTGTGCTTTCGGGTGCTAATTTAAACTTTGATCGCCTGCGTTATGTTGCAGAGCGCACTGCGCTGGGTGAAAAAAACGAAGCGCTATTAGCCGTTACTATTAAAGAAGAAAAAGGCAGTTTTAAACAGTTTTGTGCTTCTTTAGGTGGCCGTGCTATTACTGAATTTAACTACCGTTATGCAGGGCCTGGTGAAGCACAAATATTTGTGGGCATTGCTCTGCGCCAAGGCGAGCAAGAGCTTAATGAGTTAAAGCAAGACTTAACAAATAACGATTATCAATTTTGCGATTTGTCGGATAACGAACTCGCTAAATTACATGTGCGTTATATGGTTGGCGGAAAAGCACCAGAGCAATTACATGAACGTTTATTGCGTTTTGAATTTCCTGAGTATCCGGGTGCGCTTGCACGCTTTTTAGATACTTTAGGCTGCAATTGGAACATTACCTTATTTCATTATCGTAATCACGGTGGTTCGATGGGGAATGTACTGGCAGGTTTTGCTATTGAGCCGAGTCAGTATGAAATGTTTAACGAGCATTTGAATCGCTTAGGTTACAGTGTACAAGATGAAACACAAAATCCGTGTTTTACCCAATTTTTAACATCAAAACCGCAAGCAGAAAAAGCCGAAAAACTCGCCTCAGTATAACCCTTCTTTAAAGGCAGGCACCTAACTAGGGTGCTTGCTTTATTACACGTTTTACATATAGTTACAGGTAATCGTCATACCTTTTGAGGACACCTATTTGCTATTTAAAGGATTAATCATTGGATTGTGCTTTTTTTGCAGCCATATCGCGGCGCAAGAATCAGTCACATTACAGCTAAAATGGACACATCAGTTTCAGTTTGCTGGCTACTATATGGCTAAGCAAAAAGGCTTTTATAATGAAGCGGGCCTTGATGTAACTATTAAACAAGCTAATCCAATGAAACCTGATACCTTTGGTCCTGTGGCCAGTGGCGAAGCACAATTTGGTGTAGGGCATTCTGGTATTTTACAGCAACGTATTAATGGTCAGCCTTTTGTTGCAATGGCAGCCTTATTGCAGTTTTCACCTTATTGCTGGATGGTAAAAGACACGTCTGATATTTTTCACCCTCGTGACTTTGTTAATAAACGTATCACTGCTGTGAGCAAAAATGACGGCACCGAGCTACTTATTATGCTTAAACGCAGTGGCGTTGATGTAGATAAACTCAAAGTTTACAATGGCGAAAATTTTAACCAGGCTTGGATTGAAAACAAGCTAGATGCTATGCAAGTTTATGTTACTACAGAGCCTTATTATATGACTCAACAAGGCGTAGCTCATCGGCTTGTTTGCCCACAGCGTTATGGTATGGATGTATATAGCGACATTTTATTTACCAGCGAAAACATGCTTAAGCAAAATCCACAAACGGTCGAAAAATTCTACCAAGCGAGCCTAAAAGGTTGGCGCTATGCAATGATGAATATGGATGAAGCCATTGCAGTCACCCAGCAAAACTATGCACCGAGTAAGAGCTTTCATCAGCTCGCCTTTGAGGCTGAAGTACTAAAAAGTTATATAACCCCACCCACTACCAGTTTAGGGCATATGTCGATAGCAAAGTGGCGCTTAATAGCTGACTTATATGGCATACAGCAAAACGAATTTGACGAAGTGAAATCTCACTTTATTTATAAATACCAAGAGCCTGAAAAGATGCAATTATCATGGATGCTTATAGCAGCTATTTTGGTGAGTATTATTTCAATACCTTTGTATTTACGGCTGATTTTTAGGCAAAAATAACTGCTTAATGAGAGCTCACTGAGCTGATATAATTAATTGTCTTTTTATTTTTTAAGCTGTTATGACTTTAGCTGAGCAATTTTTTGCACTTGATTCACTTTTAATGCGCCATCGTCAGTATTGGCAGTGCACCGCATTTGATTTTGACACTATTCCTTGGCCAGAGCTGCAAGGCATACTTAACGAACTAACTGATGATCAGGTAACCGTTCTTGATAACGATCAAAATCAGCTATACCAATTTTTTAGCCAACACATAAACCAACTTGATGAACTTGCTAAGCTATGTGACTTACCTAGCTCTGCACACTCTCGAGCTGATTATCCGTTTTGGATAAGTAACGGCATTAAAGGTCGTAAGTTTGATCAGTTACAAGATTTTGTATCTGCACTACCTAATACTAAGCAACCAGTTTTAGAGTGGTGTGCGGGTAAAGGACACTTAGGGCGAATGCTTGCTTTTAATGGCGCAAGTGATGTGCATAGTATTGAACTGCAACAAAGCTTATGCGAGCAAGGACAAAAAAGTGCACAGCAACAAGGCTTGGCAATGCACTTTAGCCAAGCAGATGTATTAAAAGAGGATATCACTCAATTTTTTAATGCTGATATGCATGCCGTAGCGCTACACGCATGTGGTGGTTTGCACCAAGCATTTATGCGTCAAGCAAGTTTAGCGAAAGTACAGCAAATTAGCTTTTCACCTTGTTGCTATCATTTATTTACGGCTAATGAGTACCGTGTAATGAGTGAGGTTGCAAATAAAAGTGAGCTTAACCTAACGCATCGCGATTTAAAGCTCGCATTACAAGAAACCGTTACAGCGCCTTCTCGTCTGGAAAAAGTACGTAAAACAGAACTAGAATGGCGGCTTGGTTTTGACGCACTTAGAAAATCGATTACTGGCGAGCAATATTATGTAAGCGTACCTTCGGTTAACAAAGCTATATTCTCAGATTCGTTTAAATCATTTTGTGTATGGGCTGCAGATAAAAAGGCAACAAACCTACCACAAGATACTGATTATAATAAATATTTAGATGTTGGGGTTGCTCGAAAAAAAATAACTGACCGAGTTGAACTGGTTCGACATGTGTTCAGAAGAGCAATTGAAGTTTGGCTTGTGCTCGATCGTGCTTTATATTTGCAACAGCAAGGCTATCAAGTAAGCGTTAAAACGTTTTGTGAAAAGCAGTTAACGCCTCGTAATATTTTGATTCTTGCTAATATCCATTAAATTTCCGTCCTCGACTTAATAAGAGATGCAATGAGAAAGTTAAAAAATTTATTCGATAACAATAAACGTTGGGCTGCACGTACAAGCGAAGCTGATCCTGAGTTTTTTAAAATTTTATCTATGCAACAAAATCCAGAGTATTTATGGATTGGTTGTTCAGACTCTCGTGTACCTGCTAATCAAATAGTTGATTTATTACCAGGCGAATTATTTGTGCATCGTAACGTTGCTAACGTGGTTGTACACACTGACCATAACTGTTTGTCGGTTATGCAGTACGCTGTAGAGGTTTTAAAAGTAAAACATATTATGGTAGTAGGTCACTATGGCTGTGGTGGCGTACAAGCCGTTTTAAACAATGCAAAATTTGGCTTTATTGATAATTGGCTACGCCATGTAGGGGATGTAAAAGAAAAGCATCTTGAACAACTTGATGCAATGCCAGAAAGCGAACGTTTAAGCCGCCTTATTGAGCTAAATGTAATTGAGCAAGTACGTAATGTATGCCGTACTAACATTGTGCAAGATGCGTGGGAACGCGGCCAAGAGCTAAGCGTTCATGGTTGGGTTTATGGTTTAGAAAACGGCCACCTTCATGATTTAGAATCTGTAGTAACGTGCGCGAGTGAAGAAACGCAAAGCTACAAAAAAGCAGTGCAGCACGTACTTAATAAAGTGGGCGAAAATAAATAAATTTATGACTAAAACGGCGATATTAATAGGTGTTACAGGTTTGGTCGGTAATGAGTTGCTACATAAGCTACTTAATAGCGATCGTTATACCAAAGTGGTTACGTTAAGTCGTCGGGCTTTGCCTATTACACACGCAAAGCTAGTTAATCACGTTATTGATTTTGAAAAATTAACTCAATACGTTGAGCTTTTTAAAGGTGACGTATTGTTTTCGTGTTTGGGCACAACCCGTAAACGGGCGGGCTCTATACAAGCTCAGCGTAAAGTGGATTTTGATTATCAGTTTATAGCGGCGCAGTTAGCGGCATGTAATGGTGTTACGCATTACTGCTTAGTGTCATCAAGCGGGGCGAACACGCACAGTAATAGTGCTTATTTGAAAATGAAGGGTGAGCTTGAGCAACATATTAAAGCACTCCCTTTTGATAAAATAAGTATTTTACAACCGTCTTTATTATTGGGTGATCGTGAGCAATTTAGAGTGGCAGAAAAGATAGGCAGTATTATTTTTCCTGTTATTACACGATTTGCGTTTTTAAAGCGTTACAAACCAATAACTGGCGAGCAAGTTGCGCAAAAAATGCTGAGTGTGAGTTTAGCGCAGCAGGCTAAGTTATTCTATTATGTGCTAGATGAGCTATTTGAATAAACTTAGTAAAACGCAAAAGGCAGCCTAAGCTGCCTTTTTTGTACATTAAATTAATACCAATTTTATTAAAAAAATGATCATTCTAGCGTATTAAATAACTCACCAACTACGTTAAAAATTATTTATATAGAACAACTATGTAGCATAATTTTAGCCTTGTTATTGAGCTATTTTCTTATCGCTATAATAGAACACTAATCTAATGCAATTGGTATAATTATTCAGCGTCAGGTTTGGTGCTAAGTTGTTGCTCAAGCAATGCAACTTTAGCTTCAAGTTCGGTTAGTTTTTCGCGAGTACGAATAAGTACTTGGCTTTGCACATCAAATTCTTCACGGCTCACAAAATCCATCTCAGCAAGCTTGTTTTGTAAAACTTGCTTTGTTTTACCTTCGAGTGTCTCTGCTAGGTTTTTTACACCTTGTGGCATATTGCTAGTAATTTGCTTAGCAATTTCTTCAAGTTTTGCTGGGTTGATCATATTTGTCCCTTCGATGCGGCCTAAAATAATAATAACTAATATTACCTTATACCCACGGTATTTAACACATGATCATCTTTACCTTAATTAATTAAGGCAATTGCTATGCTCGCAGTAATGGTTACGTTAAAATTGCGCGTCTTTTAAATTTCTTTGGTCGTTATGAAACTCAATCCTAAACAAGATGAAGCCGTAAAATATATTAGTGGTCCATGCTTAGTACTCGCAGGCGCAGGCTCCGGTAAAACCCGTGTTATTACGAATAAAATTGCTTATTTAGTGAAAAAATGTGAGTACAAAGCGCGAAATATAGCCGCTGTTACTTTTACCAATAAAGCAGCCAAAGAAATGCGTGAACGAGTACTGCAAACACTTGGTAAACAAGACGCTAAAGGTTTGTGGGTATCAACGTTTCATACACTCGGTTTAGAAATAATAAAAAAAGAGTTAAGCACATTAGGGTTTAAACCCGGCTTTTCGCTATTTGATGATCAAGATACCAATCAGCTTCTTAGTGAACTCACCGAAGATGAGCTAAAAAAAGACAAGGACTTACTCAAACTACTTAAAATGGAAATTGGTAGTTGGAAAAATGAATTAGTACTGCCAGAGCAAGCAATACGCGAAGCGCGTGATGCGCAAAAGGCATTGTTTGCACAGCTGTATGCTCGCTATCAAAATCAGCTACGTGCTTATAACGCACTGGATTTTGATGATTTAATTATGATCCCTACTTTGTTACTTACTAATAACGCCACATCTCGTGAGCGCTGGCAGCAACGCTTTAAATACTTACTGGTGGATGAGTATCAAGATACCAATACAAGCCAATATCAACTTGTTAAATTGCTAGTAGGCGAGCGTGCCCGTTTTACTGTGGTAGGTGATGACGATCAATCAATTTACTCATGGCGTGGTGCTCGCCCACAAAACTTAGTGTTATTAGGTAAAGACTACCCAGGGCTTAGACTTATAAAGCTTGAGCAAAACTATCGAAGTGCAGGGCGAATACTAAAAGCGGCTAACATTTTAATTGCGAATAACCCACATGACATAGAGAAAAAGTTATTTAGTGAACTAGGTTATGGTGAGCCGATTAAAGTAATAGGGTGCCGCGATGAAGAGCATGAATCTGAGCGTGTGGTTGCTGAAATAATTTCACATAAGTTTATGAAGCGTACCAGCTATAAAGATTACGCGATTTTATATCGTGGTAATCATCAAGCACGTGGCTTTGAAAAGTCATTAATGAGTAACCGTATCCCTTATAAAATTAGTGGCGGTATGTCATTTTTTGCTCGTTCAGAAATTAAAGATATTATGGCGTATTTACGTTTGCTAGTTAATCAAGATGATGACAATGCATTTTTACGTATCGTAAATACACCACGACGCGAAATAGGCACGGTTACACTTGAAAAGCTTGGTACGCTTGCTAACGAAAAACACGCGAGCTTATTTGCTACCTGTTTTGATAACGATTTAGGCTACAGACTAAAAGGGCGTGGTTTTAATGCGCTTGCTGGGTTTGCACGCTGGGTTGTTGAGCTATCAGATAACGCAGTACGTGGTGATACGCTTGGAGCTGTTAAAGACTTAGTACGTAACATTAATTACGAAGCATATTTGTACGAGTCGTCACCGAGTGCTAAAGCCGCCGAAATGCGCATGAAAAACGTATCTGAATTGTATCGCTGGATAACCGACATGTTGACCGGTGATGCCGACAACGAACCAATGACATTAGCCGAGGTTGTTAGCAAGCTAACCCTTCGTGATATGCTTGAGCGTAACGAAGAAGAAGATGAAACAGATGCAGTGCACTTATCAACACTACATGCATCAAAGGGCTTAGAGTATCCATATGTATTTATGGTAGGCATGGAGGAGGGCTTACTCCCGCATCAGGTAAGTATTGATGAAGATAACGTAGATGAAGAACGCCGCTTAGCTTATGTTGGTATTACTCGTGCGCAGCAGGAGTTAACACTTACTTATGCAAAAATACGTCGTCAATTTGGTGAAACCTCACAAACTGAGTTAAGCCGATTTGTACAAGAGTTACCGCAGGACGATCTCGCGTTTGAAAATAAAAAGGCGCCAAATACGCAAGTAGAGCGAATGGAAAAAGGCCAAGCAAGGGTCGCTAACCTTCGTGCAATGTTTAAAAAGCCTGAGTAATACCTCAGGCTAATTTTATAAAGACTGGGTTGCTTGTATTTTAGGTAACTCAGAACACACTAGAGCGTGTTGTTTTCCCACAAAAAATGCCAAACCGTGCTTGTCTAGTAAAGCTCTAAAATTAAGTATTGATGGCCCTTTAGCAATGACTTTCATTGCTTTGAGCTTCGTAATTGCTAGCACCCCTTGTAGCTGAAAATCGTAACTTTCTTGTTGTAAAACACGCTTACTAAAGGTCGAGCTAAGTAGCAGATAGTCAAAATTAATATCGGTTAGTAAATTAAGTTCGCATCGATCTTTAGCGAAATTGTTTAAACCAATTGAATAACCAAGTTGTGATAGCTTTTTGAGGTTTTCTATTTGTGTTGCGCTTGCGTGACGAATTTCTTGCTCATCAAATATCAAACAAAGCTGGCTATGTCCTTGTTGTTTATTTAGCGTATCTGTAAATAAAACAAATTCGTGCTCCTCGAGTAGTAAACCAGAGCAAGGAACCAGCGCCATAGTTACATTTGCGGTAATTGCTTGTGCATAAGCGCGTTGTAATAACTGTAACCCTATCTCGAGGTGCTGTTCTTTATCTGATGCAAACTTTTTCAAAATATCAAAGCTAGTAAAGCCAAGTATTGGGTGTTCACCAAATGCTTCAAATAAAGATTCAGACTGATGTTGCTCATCAAGCGTAATTATTTCTGAGCTTCTAAAACTCATAGGTAATATATCAAGGTGATGTTGTGCTTTTAGAGCTTGCGCAGGTATTGATTGCGTTAATAGCGAATGAAATAGCTCGTAGCGATTTTTTCCTGAGTTTTTAGCGTGATACATTGCAGCATCGGCATCACGAATAATTTCATCCGTATGCATATAGCTTTGCTTTGAGTAGGTTATTCCTATACTAGCACCACTTTGAAGTGATTCGCCTTTAAGGCAAAAAGGCTTTTTCATTAAGTCGATAATACGATTAGCAACATCTTCTGCTTGTTGAGGCTCAGTTAAATGCGTTAATAAAATAACAAACTCATCACCGCCTAGACGCGCGAGTAAGTCGTGTTCGCGTGTACACTGGGTAAATAACTCACCAACGTTAATTAAAAATTGATCGCCAGCATGGTGACCAAGCTGGTCATTAATGTCTTTAAACTTATCTAAATCGATAAATAAAACAGCAAAATTATGTTCAGGAAAACGCTGATAATGTTGTAGCGTTTTTTCAAGCTGAGTTAAAAATAGGCTGCGATTAGGTAAGCTAGTAAGAGAGTCGTGATGTGCGTCATGATAAAGCTGCTGCTCTATTTTTTTGCGTTCATCTATTTGCATTTGTAAGTGTAAATTAGTTTGACGCAGTTCTTTGGTTTTTTCGTTTGCTCTAAATTCGAGTTCTTGGTGGCTTTTTGCAATAGCTTGATTGGCGAGCTTTGTTTGTAAAACAGCTGCAATTTGATGTGATACAAAGGTAATTAGCTCACAATCATCCTGGCTGAAAATATGTTTGTTATCGTAAGCTTGGCAAACAATGAGGCCGATGACACCTTGAGCTGTTTTAAGTGGAGCGCCTAACCAACTAGTGGCCATTTGCTCTTTTTGTACAGGCTTAGCTCTTTGTACTACACCGCTTTCTATTAATTCTTTTGCCCTACACGGGTGTATAAGTTGCGTTTCTTCAGTGCTTATTACCAGTTCACTATAACCTTTAGCAAAGCGTCTTGGTTGTGTGTTTTCTTTAAATTCATCTACACAATAAGGAAAGCTTATCCAGCCAGACTCTTTATCATAAAGTGCAATATATAAGTTTTCTGCGTAGGTAATTGTTTTTATTATTTCATGTATCTTAAAGTAAGCATCATCAAGGTTTTTAGCTTGCGTTGCTATTTCGGATATTTTAAACAGAATTTGTTGGCGTTGAAGAGCGCGTTTACGTTGTTCTATTTCAAGGTTTAACGCGTCGTTACTTTGAGTGAGTGCACGGGTGCGAATTTTAACTTCTGACTCAAGGAGCTCTCGTTTTTTTACACGCTCTATTGCAGTTGCTAAATAAAGCGACATAAACTCAAGTAATTGTATTTGTTGTGAGCTATAGCCTTGTTTTGTATCGTAACTTTGCGCTGCTAATACACCGATAATATTATGTTCTTGGTAAACCGGTACACCTACCCAATGCTCTGCTGGAGTGCCTAATGCTTTAAATAAGCCTTCTGCTGCGGCACCTTGCATTTGCTGTTTGGTAAAGCATGTGGTTTTACCCTGTTTAAATACATAACCAGTGGCGCCTTCATCAAAGCTATTTGATTGATTAAGGGCGACGGCAATACCATCTTTTTCATCTGAAAAGTAAGAAAGTTCTAGCGATTGACTGTATTGATTTAACAGCACCACATAAAAACTTTTACTCGGCACATACTTTTGTAAAATGTCGTGGATAGCTGGATAAAGTAGGGTTAGCTCGGCAACAGTACTTGCTTGCTCTGATAATTGTATCAGCGCATTTTGTAAGTGATGTGATTGTTTGTATTTATTGAGTAATGTTTTTAGACGTTTATTTTGATACGCCAATTTACTCGATACTGAGAGTTTATCTTCCAATGATATAACCGGCTATTCTTATTGTATAGTTATTAGCCTTATACTTTCACTTTTAGCGCCTATCGTCAAGTTGATATTCGTACTACCATACTGGCTAGAAACACTATTTTAGGTATTAAAAAAGGCTTACCGAAGTAAACCTTTTTTGTGTATTTTAGCTGTATTTATTTAGATGTCATGAAGTCGATAGCAGCGCTTATCTCATCATCAGAACAATCCATACAGGTGCCTTTTGGAGGCATCGCATTAAAGCCATTTAGTGCATGCTCAAGTAAAGTGTCTTTACCTTTAGCTATACGTGGAGCCCAATCGTCAGGCGATTTAGGCGCGCCTAGTGCACCAGTACCGTGACATGCAAAACACGCACCTTGATACACTTGCTCACCAGAACGAGGGCCTGTAGGCGCCGCTGCTACAGCAGCTTTATCGCCTTCAAGGTATACAGCACCAACCGGCGCGAGACGTGCTTTAATTGCATCTTCAGTCATAGAGTTATCATATGGCTGTGCGTATGCAGTGGTTGCTAGCATTAATAATGCTGCAGCTGTTAATTTTTTCATTTTGCCTTGCTCACTTCGATTTGAACGTGATCAATCACGATTAAAGATGACGGAAATTAAACCGATTATAACTCTCTGAGCCAATTTATAAAATGCTAAGAGGCGTTTTTATTAATAAAACTGACTACTTTTTGCGTTAACGCAATAAAATTTAATTATTTACTGTTTTTTGTTAAGCAATTTAATAAGCGCAAACAGTCATACAATTAACTTTTAGATCCTAAGATCAATTTATTGATAATACGCTACTAACTAGTTTTTCGATCCCTGCATCGGCTTCAATAATCGATTGGGCAAGCATATAAGCTGGGGTTGTAACTAGCTTATTTGGCTGATCAATAACAACATCATCTACTGCACAATTTATATGTTTAGCGCCTAATGTGCTTAGCGCTTGTGCTGTCTCTGCATCGTTACCAATCGTAAGTACAGCGTTATCGTAAATAAATGGGATCAAAACGGGTGCAATACACATATAACCAGCAGGCTTATTTTCTTTTGCAAATGATTTACAAGCATTAAGTACGTCTTCATTAATATTTGCTTTTGCGCCTTTAATTGCAAAGTCACATAAGTTTTTTGCAGCGCCAAAACCGCCAGGTACAATTAATGCGTCAAACTGAGTTGCGTCTAGTTCAAGCAGCGATTTAATGTCACCCCGTGCAATACGAGCCGCTTCTGTTAATACATTACGCTTATCAGGCATTACTTCGCCCGTTAAATGGTTAATGGTATGAAGTTGTTCAATATCCGGTGCAAAACACTGATACGTTGCGCCATTTTTGGCTATATGTAATAAAGTTAAAATTGCTTCATTAATTTCACTACCATCGTACACACCAGACCCTGCTAATATTACCGCTACGTTTTTCATGCTTTTGTGCCCCTAAAGTCTTTTTTATAAGTCGATCGGATGAAGTCTAACATGCTCAAAATTTCTCGCGAAAATAAATTTTTAGTACAAAAATCATTCTCTATGCAAGTTGTATTGCGGTTTATGCCATTTGCGATCACTTTGCCTTTAAAAAAATTATAAAGGATCGCTATGATCTTCGATCCATTGTGCTAGAATACTCCTCCGGTTATTTAAATGGACGCGAATAATCAAAGTGAATAACAGCACAAGCAGTCATTAGAAAACCTTTTTCCACATTGGTTTAAAATAATAAAAAAAGAACCTCGTATTATCTTTTTTAAATTAAAACATACAGTTAAAGTATTTTCTAGGCATTTTATAATGCTTTGGAAGAATAGCTCGTGGCTGTTATCTACACACTTATCCACAGCTTGCTATAGTTTTAATAACACGATAAGCAGTAATTCACTGTCGTTTTATTTACTACCTTATGGCATGCTTATAATTACCTTAATTTTTTGCATTTAGGATCCAAATTCACCATGGCTCAGATCCCCGAAAACCCACTTATTTTAGTTGATGGCTCGTCATATTTATTTCGTGCTTATCATTCTCCGCCGCATTTAACTAATTCTAAAGGTGAAGCTACGGGCGCTATTTATGGCGTGATCAACATGCTTAAAAGCTTGATCAGACAATACAATCCCTCACATATGGTGGTTATATTTGATGCTAAAGGTAAAACGTTCCGTAACGATATGTATAGCGAGTATAAGGCAAATCGTCCGCCTATGCCGGATGACTTACGCACTCAAATAGCACCAATACACAGTATTATTAAAGCGATGGGCTTTCCGCTAATTAGTATTGAAGGCGTTGAAGCTGATGATGTTATTGGTACATTTGCACGTATAGCGTCAGAGCAAAAACGACATGTACTCGTCTCTACTGGCGATAAAGACATGGCACAGCTTGTTAATGAACACGTTATGCTAATAAACACGATGACTGACAGTATTTCAGATCCCGTTACCGTGGTTGAAAAGTTTGGTGTAGGCCCTGAACTTATTATTGATTACTTAGCATTAATGGGTGATAAGGTCGATAATATTCCGGGTGTTGAAGGTTGTGGTCCTAAAACTGCAGTTAAATGGTTAGAAAAATATGGTTCTCTTCAAGGTGTAATGGATCACGCCAGTGAGATTAAAGGTAAAATAGGCGAAAAGTTAGCAATTGCTCTTGATCATCTGCCTTTAAGCTACGAACTTGCGACAATTAAGTGCGATGTTGAAGTTGAATCTGATCTTGATACATTCAAACTTCAAGAGCCTAACAAAGACGAATTAATTGCATTATATGGTGAGTGCGAATTCCGTCGTTGGTTAGCTGAATTACTTGATAATCCTAAAGATGCTGAAACACATTTAGCTGTACCTACCCAAGCCACTGAATTACCAAAAGTAGAAGATGCTCATTACGAAACTATTTTAACGCAAGTGCAATTTGATACGCTAATAGAGCAATTAAATAGTGCTGAGTTATTTGCATTTGATACTGAAACAACCAGCCTTGATTACATGAAAGCGCAATTGGTGGGTATGAGCTTTGCCGTAAAAGCGGGTGAAGCTGTGTATTTACCGGTAGCGCATGACTATCCGGGTGCGCCTGAGCAATTAAGCCTTGAATTTGTAATGCAAAAGCTAGGTCCAATTTTGGCAGATGAAAACAAAGCTAAAGTAGGGCAAAACCTTAAATATGACAAAAGCGTATTAGCGAATGCAGGCTTTGCGCTAAATGGTATTAAGTTTGACACTATGCTTGAGTCGTATGTATTTAATAGTGTAGGCACGCGTCACGATATGGACTCGCTAGCACTTAAATACCTAGGTCATAAAAATATTAGCTTTGAAGATATTGCTGGCAAAGGTAAAAAGCAACTTACCTTTAACCAAATTGAACTTGAAAAAGCAGCACCTTACGCCGCTGAAGATGCCGATATTACTTTGCGTTTACACGAAGTGCTTTGGCCAAAAATAGCAGCTGATGAAAAACTAAAATCGGTATTTGAAGATATAGAAATGCCACTTATTAGTGTGATTTCTGATATTGAACGCACCGGTGTTGCGATAGATAGCAATATGCTTGGAGCGCATAGCATGCGTTTAGGCGAGCGTTTAATTGAGCTTGAAAAAGAAGCGTTTGAAATAGCAGGCGAACCATTTAACTTAAGTTCGCCAAAACAGCTACAAGTACTGTTGTTTGAAAAGCTTGGACTGCCTATTATTAAAAAAACGCCTAAAGGTGCACCTTCTACCGCAGAAGAAGTACTGCAAGAACTTGCTCATGATTATCCGCTACCTAAAGTAATTATAGAGCACCGAGGTTTATCAAAGCTTAAATCAACTTACACCGATAAATTACCATTAATGGTGAATGAGAAAACCCAGCGTGTACATACGTCTTATCATCAGGCAATTACAGCTACGGGGCGCTTGAGTTCAACTGATCCTAATTTACAAAATATTCCTATTCGTTCAGAAGAAGGACGTCGTATTCGTGAAGCGTTTATAGCCGCAGATGGTTATAAAATTGTTGCTGCCGATTACAGTCAAATTGAGCTGCGTATTATGGCGCATCTTTCACAAGACAAAGGTCTATTAAATGCATTTGCTAACGGCTTAGATGTACATAGTGCAACTGCCGCTGAAGTATTTGGTGTCGAGCTTGATGATGTAACTACCGATATGCGCCGTAAGGCGAAAGCAGTAAACTTTGGCTTAATTTACGGTATGTCGGCATTTGGTTTAGCACGTCAACTAGATGTGCCACGCCACGAAGCGCAGCATTACATAGATAAATACTTTGAGCGTTTTCCAGGTGTATTAGAGTACATGGAAACAACGCGCGAAAAAGCAGCTGAAAATGGCTACGTTGAAACAATATTTGGTCGTCGCCTACATTTACCAGAAATAAACGCACGTAATGGGGCGCGCAGAAAAGGAGCCGAACGTGCTGCTATAAACGCACCAATGCAAGGTACTGCCGCCGATATTATCAAAAAGGCAATGCTGAGCGTTAACCGCTGGGTACACGAACAAGCACCAAATACAATTAAGCTGCTTATGCAAGTGCACGATGAATTAGTATTTGAAATCAAAACAGACTGCGCACCACAGTACACAAAACACATCTGTGAACTGATGTCGCAAGCTGCTGCGCTAGATGTACCACTTATAGTTGAAGCTGATGAAGGTGACAACTGGGAACAAGCTCATTAATGCAATTTGAGCATTTTAATTAAAGCGCCTTTTGGCGCTTTTTTTATGTTTAATAAAAATGGCGAATAACAGCGATTCAATCAGGTATATGCAAGCTTTAGTTAAAATAAGGTTAATTTAAGCAACTATTTGTATTAAATAGTTATATGTTCGTCAATTCGAGCTGTTTTACAGGAATATGATTGTATTTTAATGCGTGCTTTTGTTAAAGTCCCGCCTGTCCTATCCTGTAGGACATCCTGTTGATGATGCATCTGAAAGGGTGCAACAAATTGATAGCTTCTCCCCAGTTTGCTATACCGGCCTACCAACTTGTTTGGTGGGCCGTTTTTTGTTTTACGCCTGAAAATCCTATCTAATTAATTCTTTATTGCGCTATACCAATTGTATTATTCATTCGTCATTTCGAGGTGGTTTGGGTACATCGCAGGTGATACCATCGAAGTGATATTATTTTTATTCTTTTCATTTTATTACTAAGGAGTGCGTTATGTTTAAAGCATTAGCTATTGCAGGTTTTTCTTTATCAAGTTTAGTTATTTCTAATGTTGCTCAGGCCAATTGGCAGCTAGTGAATGATAAAAGCCAACTAAGCTTTGTTTCAATTAAAAAAGATTCGATTGCTGAAGCTCACCATTTTACTAACCTTGAAGGTATGCTTTCTGATAAAGGCGAGTTTAGCGTTAATGTTGATTTAACATCAGCTGAAACTCTAATTCCTATTCGTAATGAGCGTTTAACGACATTTTTATTCGAAGCGGCTAAATTTCCAAATGCTGTTTTAACTGCAAATTTAACTAAAGAACTGAGCAATATTAAAAAGCCTGGTCAATATGTATTGAAGGGTATTAAAGCTGAGCTTGATTTTCACGGTAATAAAAAGCCATTGGCAATTGATGTACTCGTTAACAGCACGCAAAGTGGTGATTTAACGGTATCATCATTAACACCTATTATTATTAATAGTGATGATTTTGGTGTAACCGAAGGCGTTAAAAAGCTGCAAGAGCTAGCGGGCTTACCTTCAATTGCAACAGCAGTGCCTGTTACATTTGCAATTACACTTAAAAAACAGTGATTTCTTTAAGTGAGCTTAGCAAGCAATTAAGCGAGCCAAGCAAACCTTTTGATAGTTGGCAGCCTAATCATTGTGGTGAACTGCCAATTGTCATTAATCATGAGGGGAAATGGTTTTACGATGGCAGCGAAATAACACGCCCAGCCATGGTGAAGCTGTTTGCTTCTGTTCTATGTAAAGAAGGTGAGCAATTTTATTTAAAAACACCTGTCGAAAAAATAACAATAACGGTTGATGATGCGCCGTTTATTATTGTTGATTGGCGTTTTGAAAATACAGTGCAAGGGCAGGTGTTGTGTTGTATTGATAATTTAGCTAGGCAGTGGTTGGTGAACGCTCAGCAGCCTTTAGTTATAAAAGACTATAAAGGGTCAAAAGTACCTTATCTAAAGCTACCTTATGGCTGTAGTGCGCGTGTTGCGCGAAGCGTATATTATCAGTGGGCTGAAAAAGCCGAGTCTGATAAACTCGGCTATTTTATTAAATCTGCAGGAAAGCAGTTTTATTTATCGTAACGCCAGCGTTTAAGTCTCTGGGTTAGTTTCGTCTGTGATTGTTTCATCGGTAGGTGGTACAGCAATAACAGGACCTAAAAACCATTCATCTAGTTTTTTAGCTACTTCTGGTAAACCCGTGCCTTTTAATGATGAAAATGCATGAACTGTAATATCCCCATCAAGCGTGCTTAATTCACGACGAACTTGCAGTACTTGTGATTTACGAGGGCCTTGCTTTAATTTATCGGCTTTAGTTAATAGTGCCAATACTGGAATTTCACTACCAATAGCCCAATTAATTAAATCGCGGTCTAAATCTTTTAATGGATGACGAATATCCATTAAAATAACAATACCTTTTAGGCTTTGACGCTTTTGTAGGTATTCGCCTAGCGATTTTTGCCATTTCTTTTTCATTTCGATTGGTACTTTAGCAAAACCATAGCCTGGTAAATCGATAAGGCGCATATCGTCAACATCAGCTAAATCGAATGTATTGATTAGCTGAGTACGTCCAGGTGTTTTACTTGTACGTGCTAGCTTCTGATCGGTTAATGCATTTAATGCACTCGACTTACCTGCGTTGGAGCGACCGGCAAACGCAACTTCAATTCCCGTATCAGCAGGTAATTTAGTAATGTCGGGAGCGCTTGTTACGAAAGACGCAGTATTATATTTGATACGAGATTTGAGCACAGGCTCTCCTAAAACTTAAATAAATAACGTTGAGTAAACCAAATTCACTCAGGGCGCGTATTTTATACTATAAAGGATGTATTAAAAAGCGTATTTAACCACCTAAAAACAGCACCTATGGTACATTTAAAACATGTTAAAGCTTAATCTAAGTCAAAACCCTGTAAATTATAAGCTTAATATGTGTAGAAAACGTGCCAGAGAATTTATTATCGTGTAGAATATATGTATTACAACATCACGATTGTAGATGATACAGGGTCGGAAACAGAGAATTCACCATGAAAAAAATAGCACTATCTTTAACAATATTGCTTGGTGCGTTGTCAGCAAGCAACGCAACAGCATTTGATGGCGATGTAAACGCAGGTAAAGAAAAATCAGCAACGTGTGCGGCTTGTCACGGCCCAGACGGTAATGCGCCGGTTAATATTTACCCTAAAATTGCAGGTCAACATCCAGATTATATCCTTAAGCAACTTCAGGATTTAAAATTAGGTATGACGTCAGGCGGCAAAGAAGGGCGTATGGATCCAGTAATGAGCGCTATGGCTATGCCACTTAGCGAGCAAGACATGAAAGATCTAGCTGCTTATTTTTCTTCAATGAACATGACTGAAGGTGCTACACCTAAAGATGTTGTTGAAGTTGGCGAGATGCTTTTTAAAGCAGGCGATGCAGAACGTGGAATTCCATCATGTGCAGCATGTCATGGCCCACGTGGTAATGGCTCGTCACTTGCTAAGTTTCCAAAAATTTCTTTTCAGCATCCAGGATATATCAAGGCTCAACTTGAAAAATTCCGTGATGGTACTCGTCATAATGACTTAAATGGCATGATGGGCGATATTGCAAAAAAATTAACAGATAAAGACATCGAAGTACTTTCTCAGTATTTAGGTGGCTTACACTAAAGTCGTATTTATTTAGCAGTTAATAATAAATAAACTACAATGTGTTAAAAAAGCAGCCTAGGCTGCTTTTTTTGTGTCAAAAATTAACGATATCGTCCGTTTTAATGTAAGACATTGACCATGTCTGGTTGTAAGAAAAGTCTTATTTTTATTTTTTATTATTTATTAACTTATTGTAATTTATGTTTATTTTTATATCTCAATGTAATAAAGATAATAAAAGTTATATAAACCAGTTGTAACAAAATCATTAACGAGTAAATTAACCACTGTCGCAAAACAACAATAACAAAACGGAAATAACTATCAAGGAAAGTAACGCGGCATGACTACATAGCATAAGATTAGTGCTACTAAAGGAAATAATAAAAAAGTGTCAGGATGACCGAAAATAATAAAAAACTCATGGAAGTTTAATAATAAAAACAAAATGGAATGTAACAAGGAACGTAAAAATAATAACAATACGGACTGATAATAATAAAAATAATAAAGACTAAAAAAAGTCGAAGGGAGAAGTGTCCAGATAATGGCGCTCAGATTAGCAGGCGGTAGAGATGTTTTCTCTACCGCCTTTTTATTTGTCCTGTTACAATACCCACCGTTTAAAATTAGCGATTAATTAGCTAAGGCGCTTTTAAATGAGAGACCCAACCTCTAAGCGCAAACTGAATTCTTCTGGCTAGGCCAGCACTGCGATGCCCATTAATTTGCGCTTCGCTCAAAACCTCTTAAGTGAGATGATCAAGATATGAGTAGAACTAAAAAGTCACGCAAAAGCCCAGCAAACGGACCTGTTCGTTTAAGCCAAGATAAGCTTAAAGAAATGCGCGCATTAAAAGAGCAGCGAGTTAAAAAAACCAAAGGCGCTAAGCCAGGTTCTCGTAACGCGCCAGATTTACTAGATAGCGAAAGCCATAATGCTGGTCACGCGCCTAAAGATAAGCGTGTAGGCAGTAAAAAGCCTGTACCATTAATTGCAACTGCGCCTGAGCCTAAAGTTGAAATGAAACGCAACTTAAAGCCAACTATTGAGCTGAAAAAGGTAATCGAGCCTGAATTTACACCTGAACAAGAGCTAGAAGCACTTGAGAATGACGAGCGTTTACTTAAATTAGTAGAGCGTCATGAAGAAGGTGAAATGCTAACTGGTAAAGATGCTAAGTACTTTAATAGCCGTATTGCTCGCCATCAGGCGTTATGTGAAATTCTTGGTATTGAAGACGAGGATGAAGACGAATTTGAAGATGACCTTGAAGATGATATTGAAAGCAAAGGCAATTCTGATTTCGATCAATACTTATCTGACGATTTAGCCAACGAATGGTTAGATGAAGACGACAAATAGTAAGGATAAATAATGAGTACCGCGGTAATTTTAGCCTTACTTTTAGGCGCTGCTATAATAGTTGGTCTGGCATTTTATGCGGGTCAGTTGCTGTATAAGTTAAATGCGCAAAAAAAGTTAATTGCTAAAACGCAGGCTGAACAAAAGCAAAAGCTTGAGAAGTCGCGTTTAAAGCGAAATGCCAAACTAGCCGATAGTATTCATTTAATTGCGCGTGCAATGAATGAAGAGCAGTGTGAGTTTTCTGAAGGCTGTTTACGTATTTGGGTACTTATGTCTCAATATGGCTTTGAGAGCGAGCGTGATTTAACGACACAATATCCTGGCATTTATAAAATGTACCAGGTAGTTAAAGAAATGCCGACACACGATGCACGTAAAAAATATGCTAAAAAAGAGATTTTTAAGCTAGATAAGGCTCGTTGGCAAGCTGAAGAAACACTTAAAGATGAAGTTAAAGCCGATTGCGCTAAAATTATCATCGAGTTTAAAGCCGCTCCTGGCAGCGATAAAGTAGTTTTTAACTAGCTTTAGTTTTTCGAGTACTCAAAAAAAGCAGACCTTGGTCTGCTTTTTTTATGCGTAAAAATTTTCATACTAATTGCATTAAATTAGTATCAGTTAAATCACTCGTGAAAAACGCGTCGCATTTATTTGTTTTTGTAAATGAGCGTCAAAGCACATGCAAATAATACGAATGAATAAGTTGCCGCGTGGCGTTACGCTAATTTTATTATCATTTATAGTGACTAGTTCATCTTTTATAAGTGGCGTAAGCGCAATTAACGCATCCTCAAAGTAGTCATTAAATATAAGCGCATGCTTTTCGCTAAAGTCTTGTATATCTAATTCAAACTGGCAAATGAGCTGCTTAATTGCATCAGCACGAATTACATCATCATGCGTTAAGTGCATACCTTTATTAAGAGCACAGCCGATTTGTGTTTCGATGCTGTGGTAATAATGTTTTAATTCTTTTTGATTTTGTAAAATGGCAGTGCCAATTTGTGAAATTGATGACACGCCTAAGCCTAATAAATCACAATTTCCATGTGTTGTATAACCTTGAAAATTACGATGTAACTTGCCTTCATTTTGCGCAATAGCTAGTTCGTTATCGGTTTTTGCAAAGTGGTCCATACCAATAAATTGATAGCCTGCTTGCGTCATCTGCTCCAGCGTGTTTTTAAACATAGTGAGTTTATTATGTGCACTGGGTAAATCTGCATCTTTAATCTTACGCTGTGCGGCAAAGCGCTCTGGTAAATGCGCGTAGTTAAACACCGATACTCGGTCAGGGCTTAACTCAATAAGTTGCTCTATAGTTTGCTTAAAGCTCTCTGGCGTTTGCAGAGGAAGCCCGTAAATCATATCTGCATTAATAGATTGAAATCCCAGCTCGCGAGCTTGTGTAATTAATTGCTTGACCGTATCTGCATTTTGCGGGCGATTAACAGCAAGTTGCACGTCGTCGTTAAAGTCTTGAATCCCAAATGAGACACGGTTAAAGCCAAGTATTCTTAGATCAACAAGCATATTATCGGCAAGTGAGCGTGGGTCTATTTCAATGCCGCGCTCTGTTGTGCTTGTAAAATTAAAGTGCTGCTCTAAAAGCTTTATTAAACGGGTCATTTGTTTTGCGGTTAAAAAGGTGGGAGTACCGCCACCTAAATGTAATTGCTCAACCGTGTAGTTTTTAAATAAATGAGCTTGGGCAGTAATTTCTTTTGCTAAAAAGTCGAGATACGTATCGGCCTTAGATTGATGGCGGGTAATTATTTTATTACAGCCACAGTAGTAGCAAAGCTGGCTACAAAACGGGATATGAATATATAGAGAAAGTGAACGACTCGTTGACGATTCTACAGCGCTTAGTAGGTCTTGTTGTTGATACCCATCACGCAGTGATAGAGCGGTGGGATACGAGGTATAACGCGGGCCAGACACATTATATTTGTTTATTAGGGTTTGATCCCATTGTGGAAGTTTAATCATCACGCGCACCTAAGTATTTATTTAGGGGGTGATTATAAAAAAGTACGCAGTGAGGCGGTTTGATCTATAACAAAAAAGGTGCCGAAGCACCTTTTTTAATAAAATATCAATTAATGCGGTCTAATTAATACGTAACAGTATGGGCATCTTTGAGATATTGAAATAACTCTTTATAACCTTTACCCGGCTTTTCAGCTTTCGCTTCTTTCGCCGCATTACGAACCAATTGACGCATTTGCTGACGATCAAGAGACGGAAACTGTTCAATAGTCTCATTGATAAGGTCATCACCTTGTTCAATTAGGTCTGAACGTAATTGCTCAATTTTTTTGACCAATACTTCAGCTTGGTTATTTTTATTAAGCATTACATCGATAATCGCTCTAATAGCGTCAATGTTTTCTACAGTACGCAACGTTTTAGCGATGTAGTTTAAATGACGGCGGTACGCGTCACTTTTATTACTTATTTTATCAGCAACAACCATTGCCGCTTTTAAATCGTCATTTAATGGCAGGCGTTCGCGCTGTTTTTTACCCATTTTGGCAATTTCAGTACCTAACTGATGAAACTCTTGCGCTTCGCGCTTAAGCTCCGTTCTTGATACATATTCAATTTCTTCTTCAATTTCAGCAGGCTTGCCTTTTTTCTTTGCCATGGGGTGCTCTTAAATAAAAATAACTTTTGCCATTATACATGAATATGATACTTAGGAATATTAGCTGATGTGATGCATTGAGTGTGTTAGCATTTAAATATAAGAAATGCGTGCATTATGCCTCTAAGGCTCAGGACTTAATTTATGAAAAGCCAACAAAACGATCCAATTTATTCTCAAATATCGCAAGTTAAAGATGCGGTAGCAGAAGTACTCGAACATGCCAAAAAATTAGGCGCAACAGCTGCAGAAGCGGCTATGTCTAGCACGTCTGGTTTATCGGTTAGTACACGAATGGGTGAAGTAGAAACCATTGAGTTTAACCAAGACGGCGGCTTAGGCATTAGTGTATACGTTGGTAATAATAAAGGTTCGGCGTCAACCGCTGATTTAAATCCAAAAACATTGCGCATGGTAGTCGAAAAAGCGATTGATATAGCCAAATTTACATCGGATGACCCATTTAACGGCGTTGCTGATAAAGAGTTACTTGAATTTAATCCTAAAGATTTAGATTTATACCATCCTTGGGATGTAAGCCCTGAAGAAGGTATTGAGCTTTGTCATGCTGCTGAGCAAGCTGCATTAAACGCAGATGAGCGCATTGTTAACTCTGATGGTGCGAGTTTTTCATCTCACCAAGGATTACGTGTTTATGGTAACAGCCATGGTTTGATAACTGGCTTTCCACGCACTCGTCATAGCATTAGTACTATGGTAATAGGTCAAGATGGCGAGCAGATGCAACGCGACTCTGCTTATACTGTTGCCCGCGACCAAGCGGGTTTAAATGATGCAGCGGCAGTTGGGCTTGAAGCAGCAGCTGAAACATTGGCTAAATTAAATAGCCAAAAGTTAGGCACAATGAAAGTGCCTGTTATTTTTAGAGCCGATATTGCAAATTCATTATTTGGTCACTTAGTGTCGGCAATTGGTGGTGGTGCGCTTTATCGTAAATCAAGTTTTTTACTTGATAGCTTAGGCACACAAGTATTTAGTAATTGTGTGAATATTGCCGAGCGCCCACATATTTTAAAAGGGTTGGCGTCGTCACCGTTTGATAGCGAAGGTGTTAAAACATTCGATAGGGAAATTATTCAAGGCGGCGAGCTACAAACTTATTTATTAGCAAGTTATGCCGCGCGTAAAATGAATATGACCCCAACAGGGCATGCTGGCGGTATACATAACTGGCTTGTTGAGCAAACTCATAACGATTTAACTGCACTATTAAAAACGATGGGCACCGGCTTATTAGTTACAGAGCTAATGGGGCAGGGCGTAAATACCGTAACGGGTGATTACTCTCGTGGTGCTGCTGGTTTTTGGGTTGAAAATGGTGAAATCCAATATCCTGTAAGCGAAATTACCATTGCTGGTAATTTAAAAGATATGTTTAAAGGCATATCTGCTATTGGTGGTGACATCGAACGCCGTGGTGGTATTCAAACTGGCTCAGTATTAATAGAGCAAATGCAAATAGCCGGCGCGTAGTATTAATACGCAGTGTATACTTAGACCTAGAGTATTATCTCTGGGTCTAAGTGAGCTTTTACGAGGTGTAAAATGGCTAAAGATAGATATGCACCAAAACCGCTAACCGATATTATGGCGGGGTTAAATAATCGTTTATCGGCTTATGCAGGCAAAAGCCAAGCACTTGATACACAGCAAACACTACTTAAAGATTTTTTAGGTCCTAAGTTGGGTGATAAATGCCGAGTAAGTAATTACCGAGATGGCACGCTAATGATAGAGGCGGTATCTGCACCTATTGCGCTTAGGCTTAATTATTTAAAAATGGATATGCTTTCGCATTTTAGAGCCGCCGGAATGGCAGAGCTCGGGCAAATAAAAATCACAGCAAATCCGCAAGCAACTCAACGATTAAGTACTGCGAATAAGTCGGGTAGCCCTGCATTTACCAACTCTCGTAAAATGAGTGAGCAAACAGCTGATTACTTAAACGCGATAGCATCTTCGGCCCCTCCTTCTTTAAAAGAAAAGCTAGAGCGTTTAGCGCTTCACGGAAAAAGTAAAAGTTAGCCTTAACTACCCACCATATTGTTATTGGTGGGGCTAATTTGGCAGCTCACCGCATTCAAAATACTTTGTTACATATTCCATTTTATTGTTGGCCTAATGAGGTTTATGATACTGCGTAGGCTTTATATTGATTGAAGCTCTTTGATACCCATTCCATTAAGTAAAAGCGTGTAGGCAGTGCTATTTTTATTCCTGCTATATTCAAGAATTTAATGGAGTTGGTATTAAGTTCTAACTAACAAACGGAATCATTATGAATAAAGTAACAATGGCCGCTGCGAGCATTGCGCTTGCACTTGGTTTAGTAGGTTGTGGTGAAAAACAACAAGAAGCTAAAGTAACCGACGCTCCAGTAGTAACAGCACTCGCTGAAAAACCACTAGAGCTTGGTATTGAATTAGCCAATATGGATAGTTCAGTACGTGCACAAGACGATTTTTACTACCATGTAAACGGTGAGTGGCTAGCAAAAACTGAAATACCGGGTGATAAATCTAACTACGGTTCTTTTTCGCAGCTATATGATGAGTCGCAAAAAGCGATGAAAATAGCCCTTGAAAGTGCAGCCGCTAACAAAGCCGCTGCAAAAGGCAGCGATGAGTACAAAATCGGTGCATTTTATAAAAGTTACATGAATCAAGCTGCGCGTAATGAGCTAGGTATTACGCCATTGCAACCGTCATTAGATACAATTGATAGCGTTAAATCTAAAGCTGATTTAGTGGGTTTAATGGCTAAAATTCAAAAACAAGGCGGTACTTTACCGTTTGGTTGGTTTGTAAATAATGATGCTAAAAACTCAAGCGAGTATGCACTGTACTTATCTCAGTCTGGCCTTGGTTTACCAGATCGTGACTACTACCTAAAAGATGACGAAAAATTCACTAAAATTCGCGCTTCTTACGAGCAATACATCACTGACGTTTTGGCAAAATCAGGCGTTAAAAATGCAGCAGAAGCCGCTAAGAGTGTTATTGCATTTGAAAAAACATTAGCTGATGCACAGTGGAGCCGCGTGCAAAGCCGTGATGCAACTAAATCTTATAACAAGATGACAGTAGCAGATGCAAGCAAGTTGATGGGTGACCTTGATTTAGCTGCATTCTTTAAAGATGCTGGTGTGACTGCGAGTGACATTATTGTACGTCAACCAAGCTACTTAGAAGCACTTGCTACTATTTACAAAGACACTGATTTAGCAACGTGGAAAAACTACTTAAAATTCCATTTTGTAAGTGGTTATGCAGAGCTACTTAGCGAAGATTTAGTTAATCTTAATTTTGACTTTTACAGCACAACGCTTCGTGGCGTAGAAGAACAAGCACCTCTTTGGAAGCAAGCGGTTGATGCATCAAACAGTGTACTTGGTGAAATTTTAGGTAAGGTATACGTTAAAGATAACTTCCCGCCAGAAGCTAAAGCACGCATGGAAGAGTTAGTTGATAACGTAATTAAAGGTTACGGTGTTGCTATTGAAAACCTTGAGTGGATGAGCCCTGAAACAAAGCTTGCAGCGAAAGAAAAGCTAGACAAATTTACACCTAAAATTGGTTACCCAGATACGTGGAAAGACTACTCTGAGCTAGAGATTAACTCAGATGAGTTAGTAGGTAATTACATCCGTTATAGCGAATGGGCATACGCAGACATGATTGCTAAATTGGGTAAACCAGTTGATCGTTCTGAGTGGCACATGACTCCGCAAACAGTAAATGCGTATTACAACCCAGTAAACAACGAAATTGTATTCCCAGCCGCAATTTTACAACCACCATTCTTTAATTTAGAAGCGGATGATGCTGTAAACTACGGTGCAATTGGCGCAGTAATTGGTCACGAGCTTGGTCATGGTTTTGACGATCAAGGTGCTAAATACGACGGTGACGGTAACTTACGTAACTGGTGGAGTGAGACTGACCTTAAGCAATTTGAAGAGCGTACAGCAGCTTTAGTTGCACAGTATAACGAATATAAACCTTTTGAAGATGCAAGTGTTAATGGCGAGCTAACGCTTGGAGAAAACATTGGTGACTTAGGTGGCTTAACGGTTGCGCATAAAGCGTATATGCTGTCTTTAGGTGATAAAAAATCACCAGTGATTGATGGTTACACAGGCGATCAACGTTTCTTTATGGGTTGGTCACAAATTTGGCGTCGTAACTATCGCGATGAAGAGTTACGTAATCGTTTATTAACAGACCCTCATTCACCAAGTCACTACCGTGTAATCGGTATCTTGTCGAACATGCCTGAGTTTTACGAAGCGTTTGACGTAAAAGAAGGTGATAAAATGTATATCAAACCAGAAGATCGCGTAAAAATCTGGTAATTGCATTACTATAAATAACAAAAAACCAGTAAGTTTTTAGCTTACTGGTTTTTTTGTATCTTGAACTTGTTCATCGACTAAGCACTCATGCATCCACTGCTCGTTATTAAGTATGCTTTTATAAAGCGCGAGTTGGTTTTGTGCTCGCTCCAAATTATGCTCTGCATGAGCCACTTTAAAGTACACATCGTTATTTAAATAATCAGTTAAAAAGCGCACACTTAACATAAGCGGCATTATTTTAGCGCCTAGCAGCAGGCTTTCTTGTTCTTTTGTACTCATGCTACTTTTTAATGGCGTTACATAGCCTTTAACAATGGCTGAAAATATATCTTTTCGAATAACAACGTTACGTAAGTTTGTTGAATCCTCGGCTTCGGGGGAGCAGAAAGTGCGTACCATGTCGCCAAAATCATAAAGCCGAAATCCTGCCATACAGGTGTCTAAATCAATCACTGCTTTTGCTTTGTGAGTTGCACTACAAAACAGCATATTATTTATTTTTGTATCGTTATGACACACTCTAAGTGGTATCTGCTTAGCTATGCAATTAAGCTCGGTGATTAAATGTTGCTGCGATAAGCAATATTCTATTTCGTCAGCGCAGTGCTTTACTCTATTTACAGAGTTATTTGTGGTTGCGGTATTTAATTGCTCAAAGCGCATCGCTAAGTTATGAAAATCAGGGATTACAGTATGTAGTTGTTGTGTATCAAAATCTTGTAATGCATGAGCGAATACGCCAAAGGCGTAAGCCGCTTGCTCGCTCTGTTGCGCATTTTTAACAACATCTTCGCTGTAACTGTCACTAATATAGTTAAGGACGCGATAATACGCGTTATTAATTTTTATTAAGTGTTCGTTGTTTTGTGTGGCTATATGCCTAACTGTTTCAAGGGGATAGTTGCTTTGTAGTTGTTTGGTACTTAAATGCTGCTCAATTAGCTTTGCATTACTTACTAACTGAGCAGGGTACTTAAATACCTCAGTATTTAGTTTTTGCACAATAAACTGTTTATCAATACTTGTAAGTAGCCATGTACTATTTATATGGCCGCTACCAATCGCACTAACTTGAGTTAACTCAGGGGGCAGCGCTAACAGTTCGCTTAGCTTATTTTGTATTGAGATGTTCATTGTGCTCACTTATGCCCATTTATTAAGCGTATCGGGCTACTATTTTTTCGATAATTTCAGCATTTGCTTCAGGGAAATCATAATTTTCTAATTCACTAATTGCTACCCATTCACTAGGTTGCCCTTCAGCGCCATGTGCTTCACCGCTAAAGTTACTTACTACGTGTACATCTAATTTAACGCACTTATCGCCGTAGTCATGTTCAATCACCATAAGTTGACTAGAGCTGTGAATTGTTAATCCAACTTCTTCAATAAGCTCGCGTTTAAGTGCAACAAAAACACTTTCACCTGCTTCTACTTTGCCACCAGGAAATTCCCATAAACCGCCTTGATGTTGTTCATCTGCGCGTTTACAAATGAATATAGCGTTATTTTTCTTAATAACACCAACAGCTACATGTACAATTTCTATAGTCATTACTTTAAAACTCCATAAAAAAAAGCGACGCTAGCGCCGCTTTTTAATAAGCTAATAACAATATTGGGCTATTTTAATTTACCGCAACATTGTTTGAATTTTTGACCTGATTTACAAGGACAAGGGTCATTACGACCTACTTTTGGTTCTGTACGAGCCATTACAGTAGCTGTTTCTGGTGCTGGCGCTTCGCCACCTACTTGCTCAGCTTCTTCATGTTGGTATTCGCGAGGAGCATTTTCACTTTTACGGTGTTGCTCTTCTACTTTTTCAACATCTTCTTCTGCGCGTACTTGTACTTTACTTAGGATGCTTACAACATCTACTTTCAAGTTTTCAAGCATTTCAGAAAACAGCTCAAACGATTCACGCTTATACTCTTGCTTAGGATTCTTTTGCGCGTAACCACGTAAATGAATACCTTGACGTAAGTGATCCATAGCAGCAAGGTGATCTTTCCAATGCTGATCAAGACTTTGTAGCATAATCGCTTTTTCGAATTGACGTAAAACAGAGTCGCCAACTTGCTCTTCTTTTTGCTTGTACGACTGCTCAACCGCCTGCTCAATACGCTCACGAAGTTTTTCTTCGTATAGTTTATTGTCATCTGCTAACCATTGAGTGATTGGCAACTCAAGTAAGAAGTCTTGTTTTAAACGCTCTTCAAGGCCAGGAATATCCCACATTTCAGCAAGGCTTTGCGGTGCAATGTACTGATCAATTACACTAGCAAGAACATCACCACGAATTGCTGTGATAGTCTCTGAAATATCGCCTTCTTCAAGTAGCTCATTACGTTGAGAGTAAACAACGCGACGTTGATCGTTTGCTACATCATCGTACTCAAGCAATTGCTTACGAACATCAAAGTTACGTGCTTCTACTTTACGCTGTGCATTTTCAATCGCACGGTTTACCCATGGATGTTCAATTGCTTCACCGCGTTGCATACCTAGTTTACGCATCATGTTAGTCATGCGTTCACCAGCGAAGATACGCATTAGTGCATCGTCCATCGATAGGTAGAAACGGCTAGAACCGGCGTCACCTTGACGACCAGAACGACCACGTAATTGGTTATCTATACGACGAGATTCGTGACGTTCAGTACCAATGATATGTAAACCGCCAGCATCAATTACCGCATCATGACGAATTTTCCAAGCTGCTTTAATTTCAGCAATTTGCTCAGCAGTTGGGTTCTCAAGCTTTTCAACTTCACTGTTCCAGTTACCACCTAACACGATATCGGTACCACGACCGGCCATGTTGGTTGCAATTGTTACTGTACCTGGTAGGCCAGCATCTGACACGATATCTGCTTCTTGCGCGTGAAATTTGGCATTAAGTACGTTGTGCTTAATTTTTTCTTTGCGTAAAAACTGTGATAAATACTCAGAGCTTTCAATTGAAATAGTACCTACAAGTACCGGTTGTCCGCGGTCTTGACAGTCTTTAATGTCAATTAAAATTGCTTCGTATTTTTCTTCTTGCGTTAGGTAAACTAAGTCGGCGCGATCATCACGAACCATTGGCTTATTAGTTGGCATAACAACAGTATCTAGGCCGTAGATAGATTGAAACTCAAAAGCTTCAGTATCGGCAGTACCTGTCATACCAGCTAGTGTTTCGTATAAACGGAAGTAGTTTTGGAACGTAATAGATGCAAGTGTTTGGTTTTCGTTCTGAATATTTACACCTTCTTTAGCTTCAACAGCTTGGTGTAAACCTTCTGACCAACGACGACCTTCCATTGAACGACCAGTATGCTCATCGATAATGATTACTTCGTTTTCTTTTACTACGTAATCAACATCTTTTTGGTATAGCTTGTGAGCACGAAGGGCCGCATAAACGTGACTTAGTAGCGTAATGCTTGCTGCTGAGTAAAGCGAATCGCCTTCTTCAATTAAGCCGCGTTCAGTAAGTAGCTCTTCTACTTTAATTTGACCACGTTCTGTTAAATGAACTTGCTTAGACTTTTCATCAATAGTGTAATCGCCGTCGCCTTCAACACCTTCTTCGTCTTCTTTTTCTTGAAGTTCAAGTAAAGGAACGATGGTATTTATTTCAGTGTATAGCTCAGAGCTGTCCTCAGCTGGGCCTGAAATAATAAGCGGAGTACGCGCTTCATCAATTAAGATTGAATCCACTTCATCGACTACGGCATAAAATAATGGACGCTGAACACGTTCATCAATGCTAAAAGCCATATTATCGCGAAGATAGTCAAAACCAAATTCGTTATTTGTACCGTACGTAATGTCAGCAGTATAAGCTAGCTTCTTCTGCTGTGGCATCATACCCGGTACGTTACAGCCTACAGTAAGGCCTAAAAATTCAAATAACGCACGGTTGGTTTCAGCATCACGTTTAGCAAGGTAGTCATTCACAGTAATTACGTGAACACCTTTGCCTGTTAAGCCGTTTAAATAAGCTGGTAGGGTAGCTGTTAGTGTTTTACCTTCACCGGTACGCATTTCTGCAATGCGACCTTGATGTAAAACCATACCACCTAATAACTGCACGTCGAAATGACGCATGCCATTTACACGCTTTGACGCTTCACGTACCACAGCAAAAGCTTCAGGTAGGATATCGTCAAGGCCTTGTCCGTTATCGTAACGTTCTCTAAACTCAGCTGTTTTAGCTCTTAAATCTTCATCAGAAAGCGCTTCAAGTTGCGTTTCTAGCGCATTGATTAGCGCGACCGTCTTTCTTAAGTTTTTAATAGTGCGGTCATTGCGACTACCAAAAAGCTTGGTAAATAAATTAGATATCATGATAAAACCGTTACAATGTATTCTTTGTCAGCCGAGTATCGGCTAACCCATTTTTAACAATTGGTAATTAATATGTGCTTTTAAATAACACTTAGAACATATTAATTAGCAATATTGTATTAAACCGCTCAAAAAGCACTGTTTATTACGTGCGCTACTATACCAGACTCTGCCAAACAACAAACTATCTCAATAAAAAGATCTGTGTATAAAATCGAAAAATTTGATCTGGTTCGTAAAAATAACTTTGTATTACTCAATTACAGTAAAAATAGTAGCGAACTGTAAAGATATGGTGCTAAATAAATTAAAAACAAGGGGACATTCATGCTTAAATTTAACGCATGGATATGGATTCTAAACGCGCTATTTTTGCACCTAATCTATTTGATTAACCAACAACAATACTTCAAAGATGATTGGTTGGTTTTTGTATAATAATTATTTACATCAGTGCACATACGCTTTTGATTTAGTAGAGTAGTTATAATCATATCTAGTTTTAATTTGAATTAAAGTTAGAGGTTTACACTTGTTTTCCTTTTAAAGTAAAGGCTTAGGTGAAAATGACAAATAAAAGTAATAAATTAGTAGTGTTAGGTGCAGGTTGGTTAGGACATGCTTTATGCGTAAGTGCGCAAAAAGCTGATTGGCAAGTACAAGGAACGCATAGAACAGATATACACGAGTTTGATTTTGAGCGTCAGTTTACACTTGAAGATGGGCAATTAAGACATCAAGTTGATTTACAAAATGCTTATTGGGTATGTGCTATTCCACCACGTAGCAGGCACAGTGAAAGTAATTATCCTGAAACACTCACCGCAGCGCTTAAGCTCTCAAAGGAGTTAAATGCAAAGGGCTTTTTATTATGCTCATCAACCGGGGTGTACGATCAAGAGCCTGGTGTATATAGCGAAAGTTGCGATATTTCATGCACAAACAAGCGCCAAATAAAGCTCTATGAGGCAGAAGAGCAAGTACTTGAGCAAGACGGGAAAGTGCTGCGTTTAGCTGGATTACTAGGGCCTAATAGAGAACCGGGTCGTTTTGTGGCAGGCAAAGAGCTTAATACATCAAGTGAGCAAGTAGTAAATATGGTGCATCAACAAGATGTAATTAATGCTGTTTTTGCGGTGATAGAGCACTGGCAAGTAGGGCAAAATATTTATAATGTTGTTAATCCTGCGCACCCAACAAAAGCTGAATACTACGCAGTGAAGTGTGCAGAACATGGTGGCGAGTTACCACGCTTTACCAGTGATGATAAAGCTGAGCGCAAAGTTATTGGCTCAGCTATTGAAGCGCTAGGCTTTACTTACCAATATGGTATTTAATATGCTGAAGGCAGGGGACTGCTCTCTATGAAGTCGCATAGCTTACCTTCACTTAGTAATGTATTAGCAGCTTCGATATCGGGAGCAAAGTAGCGGTCTTTATCATAATAACTTACATGCTCGCGTAATAACGCTTTAGCGCTTTGCACTTTATGTGATGGTTCAAGCGGCTTTCTAAATTCTAGCCCTTGAACCGATGCTAACCATTCTATTGCCAAAACACCTTGGGTATTATTGGCCATTTCATCTAAGCGCCTTGCTGCAAAGGTTGCCATAGAAACATGATCTTCTTGATTTGCAGATGTAGGCAAGCTATCGACCGAAGCCGGATGTGCTAATGATTTGTTTTCTGACGCAAGCGCTGCTGCGGTAACTTGGGCAATCATAAATCCTGAATTTACACCGCCGTTTTCAACTAAAAATGGCGGTAATTTGGATAGGTTTGAATCGATAAGTAATGCAATTCGCCTTTCTGCTAATGCACCAATTTCGGCAATTGCGATAGCTAAGTTATCGGCGGCCATAGCAACGGGCTCTGCATGAAAGTTACCTCCCGATATTATGTCGCCTACATCGGCAAAAACTAGCGGATTATCGGTTACACCGTTTGACTCGCATAACAATACTTCTGCGGCTTGACGTATCTGAGTTAGGCAAGCACCTAGCACTTGAGGTTGGCAGCGAAGGCAGTATGGGTCTTGTACTTTTTCACAATTGACGTGGGAGTTACTAATTTGAGAGTGCGTATCGAGTAGCTCTCTAAATACTTGAGCGGTGTCTATTTGTCCGCGCTGACCACGAATATCATGAATACGTGCATCAAATGGCGCGCGACTACCCATTGCAGCTTCTATGCTTATCGAGCCGATAACGCAGCTTTGTGCATATAAGTTCTCGCTTCTAAATAGGCCTTGTAGTGCAAACGCAGTCGACGCTTGTGTACCATTTAATAATGCTAAGCCTTCTTTAGCTGCAAGGGTAAGAGGTTCAAGCCCCGCTATTTTTAACCCTTGTGCTGCACTAATTATTTTTCCCTTATGTCGCATTTGACCTTCAGCTAATAAAGGTAGGCACATATGCGCAAGAGGGGCTAAATCCCCCGATGCCCCCACAGAGCCCTTTTTAGGCACGCACGGATATACTTCGCTACTAAGCAGCTGCATAAAAAATTGGATTACTTGCAGGCGAATACCCGAGTAGCCGCGCGAAAGCGAGTTTACTTTTAAGGTGATCATTAACCTTACTGTGCTGTCATCCATGTATTCGCCAATGCCCGCAGCGTGTGAAAGCACAATGGAGCGCTGTAATAATTCAAGTTCGTCGTCGGCAATTTTGGTATTAGCTAATAACCCAAACCCGGTGTTAATCCCGTATACAGTGCGGTGCTCATTAATAACGTTTTGAACGGTTTGTGCGCTGGCTGCTATTTGTGATTCAGCATGCTTTACAAGGTTTAACTTTACCGGTGAATTATTAATTTTTCTCAGTGTGTTTAAATTAAGTGAGCCTGGTGTGAGAGTAAGTTCGAACATGATCATTCCTCGTTTAGCATAGGTAGGTCTAAATTTTGTTCTTTAGCGCAGTTCTTTGCTATGTCGTATCCAGCATCAGCATGGCGCATTACACCCGTTGCAGGGTCGTTCCAAAGTACGCGAGCAATACGCTCTTTAGCTTCATTTGTACCATCGGCAACAATAACCACACCTGAGTGTTGGCTAAAGCCCATACCTACACCGCCACCATGATGAAGAGACACCCAAGTAGCACCACTTGCCGTGTTAAGGAGTGCATTGAGTAATGGCCAGTCCGATACCGCATCTGAGCCATCTTTCATACTTTCTGTTTCGCGGTTAGGGCTGGCAACTGAGCCCGAGTCGAGGTGGTCACGACCAATAACGATAGGGGCTTTAAGTTCGCCATTTTTAACCATTTCATTAAAGGCCAGTGCAAGGCGTGCTCTATCTTTTAAACCTACCCAACAAATACGTGCAGGTAGCCCTTGAAATTGAATGCGTTCACGCGCCATATCAAGCCAGTTATGCAAATGTGCATCATCAGGAATAAGCTCTTTTACTTTAGCGTCGGTTTTATATATATCTTCAGGATCGCCCGATAATGCTACCCATCTAAATGGTCCAATACCTTCACAAAATAAAGGGCGAATATAGGCGGGTACAAATCCAGGAAAATCAAACGCGTTGGTAACACCTTCATCAAACGCCATTTGACGAATATTATTTCCGTAATCAGTAGTGGCGGCACCCGCTTTTTGCAGCGCCAGCATGGCTCTAACTTGGACTGCCATTGATTGTTTAGCCGCTTTTACTACCACTTTTGGATCTTGCTCACGCATTTTTGCTGCGTGCTCCATTGTCCAGTTTTGTGGTAAGTAACCATTTAATGGATCGTGAGCTGATGTTTGATCTGTGACTACATCAGGTGTAATACCTGTTTTAACCAGTGTACTAAATACATCGGCAGCGTTACCAAGTAAGCCAACTGATAGGGCTTCACCTTTTATGCACGCGTCGGTTATTAATTGCAGTGCGTGTTCAAGGTTCGTTGCTTTTACATCAACGTAGCCTGTTTTTATACGAAAATCGATACGGCTTTCATCACATTCAACAACTAGCGCACTAAACCCTGCCATTGTAGCGGCAAGTGGTTGAGCACCGCCCATACCACCAAGGCCACCCGTTAATACCCACTTGCCTTTAGCACTGCCTGAAAAATGTTGCTTTGCCATGGCTATAAAGGTCTCGTAAGTGCCTTGTACAATGCCTTGCGAGCCAATATAAATCCAAGAACCCGCTGTCATTTGTCCGTACATCATCAAGCCTTTTTTATCGAGCTCGTTAAAGTGCTCCCAATTCGCCCAGTGTGGAACAAGGTTTGAGTTGGCAATAAGTACACGAGGGGCATTACTGTGGGTTTTAAATACACCAACGGGTTTTCCTGATTGTACAAGCAGAGTTTCGTCGCTTTCGAGTCTATCGAGGGTTTCTATAATTTTGTCATAACTTGGCCAATCACGAGCTGCTCGGCCAATACCACCATATACAACAAGTGCATGAGGATGTTCTGCAACTTCAGGGTCTAAATTATTCATTAGCATGCGCTTAGCAGCTTCAGTTTGCCAGCTTTTAGCACTTATTTTATCGCCATGAGGTGCACGTATTACGCGACTTGTGTCGAGTCGGTTGTTCATGTTTTGCTCCTGTTGTATATACAAGGTGATTTGCTATAAAAAAAGCGCAGTAAGCGCCATTGTTTGTTATTTTTTAAATGTTAAGTGACCACCTAAGCGATATTTACTGCCTGGTGATACAAGGCGCGCAAAGCTTACAATACCGTTAATAGACCATGTGCGTCGAATAACTTGTAAGCATGGCTCTTCGTTATATAAATTTAACCATTGGCACATTTCGCTGTTTGGCATAATAGCCTCTACGGTATGCCTCGCTTGGGTAAGTGGTGCAACACTAGATAGATATTCATGAGGTGTAAGCGTGCTAAAGTCTTGTTGTAAGTAACCAGCCGCAAGTGCAGGGTTTACAAAACGCTCTTCTAGCTGCAAGGGGCTGTCGTTTTCGTTATGAACGAGTACACTTCGATATACAACACTGTCAATCTCAACACCAAGCGCAATGGCAATAGGTGCGACTGCATTTATTGATTCAAGTATGAGTACACTACAGGTGTAGTTGCCGTTACGCTCTTTTACTTCATCAGCAATGTTTTTTATTTCGAGTAACGATGACTGCGATTTAAATGTGGCTACAAATGTACCAAGCCCTTGGCTGCGGGTTAAAATACCTGCCTCGGTTAATTCGCTTAGTGCTCGGCGGGCTGTCATTCTGCTGACACTAAATTGACTACTTAGTTCGTTTTCAGAGGGAACACGTTGGTTTTCTTGCCACGTACCGCTGCGAATTTTATCAACAATGAATTGTTTTATTTGCGCAAATTTAGGTGTCGTCATTAAATTTATGGTTACATTAAAAATAAACTATATAAATAAGATGACACAATTACCTTGTATATACAAGATGGGTTGTTAGACTATATTTTCATCACTCTGGGCGTAAAAAGGGCTGTAAAATGCAAAGCACAACAAAAAATTATGAGTTAGAAGAAATCGACTTACTTTTAACTGATGCCAATATTGCCACTATGGATAGCAATATAAATGCCCCTTATGGCGCAATCGAAAATGCTGCTATAGCTATTAAAAATGGTGAAATTGCGTGGATTGGAGAGCAATCAACGTTGCCCAGTTTTGATGTGTTTGCAACGCCGACATTGAGTATAAAGGGGCAGTGGTTAACGCCGGGCTTAATAGATTGTCATACACATTTAGTGTTTGCAGGTTCAAGATCGCAAGAGTTTGAGCAGCGCTTGCAGGGTGTAAGTTATGAGCAAATTGCGGCACAAGGCGGTGGCATAGCAAGTACGGTTAAAGCGACGAGAGCAGCCGATCGAGAGCAATTATTTGTTGATGCAAAAGATCGCTTAAATACGTTGTTAAAAGAAGGTGTAACCACCGTTGAAATAAAGTCGGGCTATGGGCTAGATATTGAAAACGAGATAAAAATATTAGAAGTAGCTCGTTTATTAGGTGAGCATCATCCTATTGATATTAAAACTACTTTTTTAGGGGCGCATGCTCTACCGCCTGAATACAAAGGCCGTGCTGATGAATATATTGATTTGGTATGTACTGACATGCTTGATCAGGTAGTGGCTAATAATCTTGCTGATGCAGTCGATGTATTTTGTGAAAATGTAGGCTTTAGTCATTCGCAAACCAAACGTGTTTTCCAGGCGGCTAAAAAGCATAACCTCCCAGTAAAATGCCATGCTGAGCAGTTATCTAATCAACATGGTGCTGAGCTGGTGGCGCAGTTCAATGGCCTTTCGGCAGATCATATTGAGCATCTCGATGAAGAGGGTGTAAAAGCCATGGCAAACGCTGGGACGGTCGCGGTATTACTGCCCGGTGCATTTTATTTTTTAAGAGAAACTAAATTCCCACCTATTGAGTTACTTAATCAATATAAAGTACCTATAGCTATTGCGAGTGATTTTAATCCTGGCACTTCACCGCTGTGCTCAGTGCACTTGATGATGAACATGGCATGCACATTGTTTAGATTAACACCCGAGCAAGCATTGGCAGGTGTTACTCGCAATGCTGCTAAAGCACTAGGGTTAGACGACCGTGGTATTTTAAAGGTTGGTGCAAGAGCTGATATTGCGCATTGGCAAATAAGTCATCCATCACAATTAAGTTACCAATTTGGCGTAAATAAACTGTTAAATTTATGGATTTTGGGTAGAATTAACTAGTTTGTATTATTTTTGCCCACATATAATCTGGTTTAAACTTTTTTAGCGAATACGGATGCCGTTAATTTGAACATACTAACCGACAGTAACTTCCCAATATTTTTTAGTGGTGCACTATTGATGGCGATGATTGCCACTTTATTTGCCGTTAAAAATGCCAGTATTAAATTTAGCTATTTATGCACAGCAGCTGTTGGTTTGGCTATTTTGAGTACGGGCGCAGCTTGGCTTGTCATTTTACTTGCCTTTGGATTTTGCTTTCATTTATGGCAAGCCTTTGAGCGAAATAATTGGAGCATGATTATTACCAGCTCAATGGCTGGTCTTTTATTTGTTGTTCTATTTTCAGCTCATTTATTATTGGAAGTTCCGTTATTTTGGGTTGTGTTAGCAATATTATTATTAGCTATTGTTGGCTTTTTAAATGACGAAAGCGCTGAAATAGAAGTCGTGATAGAGCCAGAACCTACAGGTGATACATTTATAGAAGAGTCTCCGCTTTCGGTTTTTGCAGATAGAAAACAGTTACGCCAAGGTTACTATGCATGGTGCGACAACAAGCAAGTAAGTGCAGCGTTAATCGTTATTCGTCTTGAAGGATTTGAGCAAGTTAACCAGCATATAGGACGTGACTTTGGCGATATACTTTTAGCACAATCGGCTAATCGAATAAAAGAACTGCTTTCAAGTGACGAAATAGTGACTTTAGTTGGGCAAGAAAAGCTAGCCCACTTAGGGGGCCTTAACTTTGCATTTATTTGTAGTTTCGCGAATCAAAAACATTTACATGAGTTGGTTATTGAACAAATACTGGGTGCAACACTTAAGCCATTTAATGTTGCTAACTGCACTGTAGAGGTAAAAGCGAGGGCGAGTTATGTTGATTGTAATGAGCAAGACAATAACTTTGATAATTTAATATCGTACGCATACCTAGCACTCGATAGCCACCCAAATCGCAAGGTTGTGCCTTATCATCAACAAATGATGATTGAACTGCGAGAGCAACAAGCGCGACTAAAAGAATTAGCAAATATTGATTTTTCGAGCGAATTAGAACTCTATTTTCAACCTATAATTTGTAACGAAAACGGTCAAATTGAGTTTTTAGAATTACTACTGCGTTGGCAGCACCCTAAGCAAGGAATTTTATCTGCTAATCGTTTTATTGACGACATAAGAATAGCAGGGCTTGGTTACCCACTTGCTAAATTTGTAATGGAGAGAGCCGCTGAGCTTGCAATGGCGCTTAGAGTAGAAGGTATTTCCATACCGCTTAGCATTAATGTATTTGGCCCTGAAATGTTAAATGAAGAGTTTGTTGAATTTGTTGATGTTGTTATAAATGAACATCACTTAGAGGCGGGAGACTTGATTGTTGAATGCCCTTTACATATTTTTGCTGGTTTAGATGACAAAGGTCGAGGCATGATCGCAAGGCTTAATAACATAGGCTTAAAAGTATGTGTGGATGGACTTGGTGATAACCCGGTACTACTTTCTAAGTTACCAAGTTTAGCGGTTGAGTATATTAAGGTTTCACCTTCACTTACCGCTGACTTTAGTAATCAAAACAATATACGCAGTTTAGTTGGTGGAATGGTTGATATGCATAGCCAACAAAAAACAAAAGTAATTTTCGAAGGAGTAGAAACACTTGAGCAACTTAAGTTTGTAAAAAGCTTAAAAGGTTATGCTGCCCAAGGTTATTACTTTGGTCACCCGCTAAGTAGTATCGGTTTAATGAGCTGGCTAAAAGAGTGGCGATCGGTTCAACAACGTTAAGTGCTTTCTTTGGCTTGTAGGTAGCTATTTACAAGTGCACTAATCACTTGCCCTACATGGGCAGCTCCGGCCTCAACTCCGTTAGGATGCTGGTTAGGCGCTGCTTCACATAAGTGTAAGTACTTAGAGTGCCGGTGGCTTGCAGCTAAATGCACAAAGTGCTCAGTGTCACTCACACTAAATCCGCAATATGTATACGCACTAACTGGCATATAAGTAATACTATCTAAATCAACTTCAACACCCAGTGGTAAATCATTAAAATTACTTAGTGCATTTTCAATTGCCTGCGTTAGTGTAATTTTTCGCTTAACTTGTATAGATTGATAGCTATCAAACTTAAAGTTAGCTTCACTCATTGCATCTATAATTACTTGATTATTTTTTAATTCATGTAAGCCAATAACATGGTAATTACTTAGATGTTGCTCGTTATACGCGTAGCGAAAACCATTACCACTATGGCGACCTTCACATTCTCTAAAATCGGCATGAGGGTCAAAATTGATAGCATTAACAGGCGTGTTTTTTGACTTACTTAGCGCGCGAATAATACCTAAGCAATTATTGTGACCTCCGCCAATGACGATTGGCTCAAGCCCTGCTTTAAAAATAAGGCTTAATACTGATTCTACGCGTTCATCAAGTTGTTGGCATAAATCTCGTAATTGAGTTAACTGCTGGGCTTGCTGATTATTAAGTTGGTTGCTTTGCGCCATTAAATCATCAGTATTTACTTTACCCAATAAAAGTACTTTTTGAGTGGCAATAAATTGATTATGAGGTTGGTTTAAAAAACGTTTTAAAAAAGCAGACCATGCTTCGTTTGCACCGCCATTTCCTAAATTTGCTTTTGGGCCAATATCTTCGCAAATACCAAGAAGTACGTAGCGAATGCCAAATTGAGCTGCGTCAATAAGTGCTTGTTGCAGGTTTACTTGAGTGTCTAGCAAGGCCATTGATTGCCATGCTTTTTTTTCATTTACGCGGCTAGAGCAAAGTGCTCTAACCGCGCTTTCATCATATACTTTTAAATGGGAGGTCACGTTATACTTCTACAACTTCCAATTCTAATTCTTCTGCAGATAAAACAATGCCAGTACTATCAGCATAAATAAAGTCATCATCAAAAAATGATACACCGGCAAAGTTAACGCCTATAGCATCCTCGCCAGCACCTTCACTGTCAGCTGCAACAGGGATAGAAGCAATTGCTTGAATGCCTAAATCAAGTTCTTCAAGCTCATCAACGTGGCGTACTGCACCGTAAACAACAATACCATTCCAGTTATTTTCAAGTGCAAGTTCGGCCAATTCAATATCAATAAGTGCACGGCGAGTTGAGCCACCACCGTCAATAAGAAGCACTAAGTCTGTACCGTCTTGAGAAAGTAATTCGCGGATCAGTTCATTATTTTCAAAACATTTAACCGTTTTAATGCGGCCACCAAAGCTGTGTCGACCACCAAAGTTGATGAACATTGGCTCTAGCACGTCAACCACATCAGCAAAGTGGTCACATAAATCAGAAGTGCTGTAATCCATTATTTTATCCTCAAAAGGTACATTAATTTATACCTCAGTATACCCTCCTTATAAGCAATAACAACGACTTAATCGCAGTAAATTTAGACAAAACAAGCGCTAAATCATTAATCGCAATAATAGTGTCTTAAAAGCGTCACTCAATTGTTATTTACAACACATAAGCTAAATCGGTGTTCATATATTATGCAATGAGGGGGAAGTGATGGATAACAATAATATGTTTAAAAGGGCAGCTCTGCTAGATGAGCAATTATTTTTAACTCTGTTTAATTGCAACTCACCGAAGTGGTTTAAAACAATGGCGTTTGGATTATCAAAAAGCGGTGATGGTGGACTTTACATACTTGTGTGTTTGGCGGTGTGGTGGCTTAGTAATAATGAGCAGCAACAATTATTACCTGTAACGATATTAGTTGGTTTTGCTTTAGAAAGGCCCATTTACTTACTGGCCAAAAATAGATTTGCCCGCATCCGTCCATGCGACTGCTTAGTAACAAATGCTTACATAGTACCAAGTGATAAATTTAGTTTGCCCTCGGGCCACAGCGCTGCAGCGTTCTTAGTTGCGATTATACTAAGTCACTTTTTCCCTGAATATATATGGCTACTACTTAGTTGGGCTGCTGGTGTGGCTATTTCTCGTGTTGTATTAGGCGTACACTTTCCTGCTGATATTATTATAGGTGCTATTATTGGCAGTGTTTGTGGCTTATTCGCATTAGCGCTCTTGGTATCTGTATGAAAATATTGTATGGAGTGCAGGGTACCGGTAATGGTCATATAACGCGGGCTAGGGTTATGGCAAGCTGCTTTAATAAACTTGGTATTGATGTTGATTATGTGTTTTCAGGGCGAGCAAATAAAGATTACTTTGATATGCACGAATTCTCAGATTATAAAGCGTATCGGGGCTTATCGTTTAGTACTGAAAATGGACAAGTCAAAAATTTAAAAACACTTAAAAACATGCGGGTTTGTAAGCTGGTGAGTGATATAAAATCGCTTGATATAAAACAGTACGATTTTGTACTTAACGACTTTGAGCCAGTCACAGCATGGGCTGCAAAACGGGCCGATATACCCGTTATCGGTATTAGTCACCAAGCCGCATTTTTGTCAGAAAACGTACCTATATTTGGTCGTGGTGTACTTAGAAAATCGCTCATCAAGCTTTATGCACCAGCATCTACCTACTTAGGCGTACACTGGAAGCCATTTGCAAATAATATAATCCCGCCTTTTATTGCTCATCATAATCATGAGAATCCTGTTGCGGTACTAAATAAGGTATTGGTATATTTACCGTTTGAAAACTTAGATAGCGTTGTTGATTACTTAAAAGACTTTCCCGAAAAAGAATTTTATTGTTATCACCCAAATGCCTGCAATCAGTCTTTTGGACATATACATTTGCGAGTCCCCTCACGTTCTGGTTTTTTAAATGACTTAGCAAACACGAGTGGCGTTATTGGTAATGCTGGGTTTGAGCTTGCCAGTGAAGCGCTTAAGTTAGGTAAGAAGTTACTATTAAAGCCTTTAGATGGGCAGTTTGAGCAAACCGCAAATGCGCAAACTTTGTTTGTCATGGGCATGGCGCATGTTATGAGCTATTTAAACCCGCAAGCCCTTGATGACTGGAATAGCGCCCCGCAAAATAAGCAAATAAATTACCCTAGCGACCCAGCGCCATTAATTGATTGGTTGTTAAAAAAGCAGTGGCATAACACTCAATTACTTCATAATAATTTGTGGGAAAATGTGCATATCTAACTTCTACTTTAGAGAGCCTCTCATAACTCATAACTCATAACTCATAACTCATAATTCAATAAAAATAAAAAATGTATTACCTATTATTAAGTTATAATAATGTAGCGTATAAATTATAGGGAATTGGCATGCGGTTTTTAGAAAATTTAACAATTAAGCGACGTTTACAATTAAACTCAGTTGTAGTGGGTTTAGCTATGTTACTGCTTTTATTCGTGATCATGTATGAGTCGCGAACAACAATGGCTTTAAATAATACAGTGCAATTAGCCCAAGAGCTTAATATGCATGAATTAGAGCTTCGGAAGCATGAAAAAAACTTTTTATTTTATAAACAAGAAGATGCACTCACTACATTCGAGAAAGAATATAGCATATTGCTTCAAAAGTTAGATCAATTAGAAGCATCAATGAACCAACTTAGTATGGTTGAAGATATAAGCAAAGTAGAACAATTTGAAACGTTTTTGAAAGCCTATAAAAACGATTTTGATAATGTGGTTTTATTACAAAAAAAAATAGGATTAAACCCAAAAGATGCGTTATATGGCAAGCTTAGAAATGCAGTGCATCAAGTAGAAGAATTATTAAATACACAGAATGACTTTCAATTAATAACGTTAATGTTGCAGCTTAGACGCTCAGAAAAAGACTTTATGCTTCGTTTTGATACAAAGTACTTAGCGCGCTTTAATGATGACCTAGAAAGCTTACAATCAAAACTGGCGAACTCAACAGTAAACAATAATACAAAAAATGATTTAAATAACTTACTTTCAACGTATCAAAATGCATTTAAAACGTTAGTCGAAGCGCAGGTGGAACTTGGTTTGGATCTTGATTCAGGCGCATTAGGTGCAATGCGTTCAAGTGTTGATAAGAGCGATTCAGTCGTGACTCAGGTAGTAAAAAGTACGAAATTAAAAGTGCAAACAAGCGTATCGCAAGCAAAAACGTTAGCCGTTAGTATTTTTATAATTGCAGGTATTATTGTATTGGTATTAGTTTATTTTACTAGCCGTTCTATAATTATTCCAATTGAGCGCGTTTATCACACCATCAATAATATTCGCCGCAGTAATGATTTAAGGATCACGATCGAAGAAACAGGTAAAGATGAAATTACCATTATGAGTGCTGATTTTAACAGCTTAATTGGTGATTTTAATAACTTAATCAACGAAGTGAATGGCGCATTAAGTACGTTAAACATTGCAACAGAACATTTATCAAGAAGTACTACCGAAACAAGCTCTGGCATGCAAGAGCAATTAGAAGAGGCTGATATGGTTGCAACTGCAGCGACTGAAATGCAAGCAACTATCCAAGACATTTCACAAAATACAGAAGCAGCAGCAAAAAAAGCAGAATCTACTAATATAAGCGCGCAGCAAGGTCGTGCTGAAGTCGAAAACACAATTAAGCATATTAGAGGGTTATCGGACTCGTTAGATAATGCATCAACTGTTGTATCTCAGCTTGAGAAAGACGGTGAAACGATCGGATCTGTGCTTGATGTTATTCGCTCAATTGCAGATCAGACTAACTTACTCGCACTAAACGCAGCAATTGAAGCCGCTAGAGCTGGTGAGTATGGCAGAGGCTTTGCAGTTGTTGCTGATGAAGTGCGAACGCTTGCACAGCGCACACAGGAGTCAACAAGTGAAATTGAAAGTATAATAAATACACTACAACAGCGAACTCAGGAAGTTGTCAGTATTATGCTTGATTGTCGAACGCAAGGCGATGAAAGTGCATCACAGGCTACGAAAACTGGGGCGTTACTGGGTTCAATTACAGATGATGTAAAAACTATCATGGAAATGAGTACGCAAATTGCCGTAGCAATTGAGCAGCAAAGCCAAGTTGCTTCAGAGGTGAATAAAAACGTTGTTCGGATCCGTGATATTGCACAAACGGCATCAGGGAATGCTGAAAGTAATGCACAAACAAGCGTAGAAGTATCAGAGCAGGCGCGTGTTTTATTTACTGCTATCGATAAGTTTAAAGTGTAATACTGCTAAAAGTGACCAATAAAGTTTAAGGGATGAACTTTATTGGTACACTGTCTTTGCTTTGCTCGTGCTCAGCTACGCGTGCTGAATATTTATCGCTTAATGTTTCTTGCTGCGCTTGTAGTTTTTCAAAGTAACTCCAACTGAACAGTCCACTATTGTGACCATCATCGAAATCTAAACGCAGTGCATAATGCCCAACAGGAACTATGTTTTTTATACCGACTGATTGCTTATTTAAAACCAGTTTCATAGGGCCAGAGCCATGACCTTGTACTTCAGCAGAGGGGGAGTGAACGCGTAAAAATTCACAGCTAAATACTGCTTGGCTATCGTCGTCAAAGTAAACATCTAGGTTTTTACTCACTCTGTGGTAATGCACTTTTGTTACGTGTTTCATTTTTTATCTCATTAAAAAGCCCCCATGCGGAGGCTTTTAGTATAACGTTTATATTCGTTTTATAGAATAAAGCGACTTAAGTCTTCATCTTCAACAAGCGCACCTAGATGTTTCTCAACATAAGCGGCGTCTATGACAAGCGATGAACCTGCGTTTTCAGAAGCATCGTATGAAATTTCTTCCATCAATCTTTCCATCACAGTATGTAAGCGACGAGCACCGATGTTTTCGGTTTTCTCGTTAACTTGCCACGCAGCCTTAGCAATACGCTCAATAGCATCATCACTAAACTCAATCGTTACTTGCTCAGTTTTAAGGAGCTCTCGTTGTTGCTCAGTAAGCGATGCATGCGGCTCTGTAAGAATACGTTTAAAGTCATCAGCAGTTAGTGGTTCAAGTTCTACTCGAATCGGTAAACGACCTTGTAGCTCAGGGATCATGTCTGATGGTTTAGACATTTGGAACGCACCAGAGGCAATAAATAACATGTGGTCTGTTTTAACCATACCGTGTTTAGTGTTTACTGTTGAGCCTTCGATTAGCGGTAGTAAGTCGCGCTGAACACCTTCTCGGCTCACATCAGGGCCTGAAGAATCACCACGTTTACAAATTTTGTCTATTTCATCAATAAACACAATACCGTTTTGCTCTACTGCAAAAATAGCTTGTTCTTTTAGCTCTTCAGGGTTTACTAATTTAGCGGCTTCTTCTTCCGTTAATAGTTTGAAGGCTTCTTTGATTTTTAACTTACGTTTAGTGCGTTTATCGCCGCCCATATTTTGAAACATGCTTTGTAACTGGTTGGTCATATCTTCCATACCAGGAGGCGCCATAATTTCTACGTTTGATTGAGCTTGCGCTAAGTCAATCTCAATTTCTTTATCATCTAATTGGCCTTCACGTAATTTTTTACGAAATGCTTGGCGAGTAGATGAAGTATCGTCGCGTTGGCTTTCGCCATATTGATCTTTAGCAGGGGGTAAAAGTGCATCTAAAATACGCTCTTCTGCTGCTTCTTCGGCGCGATGTTTAAACTTTTTAGTTTGTTGCTCGCGAGTCATTTTAATTGAAACATCAACGAGGTCACGTATGATTGTATCTACTTCTTTACCAACATAACCAACTTCAGTGAACTTAGTCGCTTCTACTTTAATGAACGGTGCGTTAGCTAGTTTTGCTAAACGGCGGGCAATTTCTGTTTTACCTACGCCTGTTGGACCAATCATTAATATATTTTTTGGGGTTACTTCACTGCGTAAATCTTCATTTAATTGCATGCGGCGCCAGCGATTACGAAGCGCAATAGCGACTGCTTTTTTAGCTTTAGCCTGACCTATAATATGCTGATCTAGCTCGTGAACAATTTCTCTTGGGGTCATATCAGACATAATAGTTCCTATTATAATTCTTCGATTGTTTGGAAGTTATTAGTAAATACGCAGATGTTGCCTGCAATAGTTAAGCTTTTCTCTACTATTTCACGAGCGCTTAAATCTGTATTTTCTAAAAGGGCGGTTGCAGCTGATTGCGCAAAGTTACCACCACTACCAATTGCAATTAAATCGTTTTCTGGCTGAACTACATCACCATTACCGGTAATAATTAAAGAGGCTGTTTCGTCTGCTACGGCTAGCAGCGCTTCGAGTTTTCGAAGTGCACGGTCACTTCGCCAATCTTTAGCCATTTCTACAGCGGCTTTAGTTAGGTTACCTTGGTGCATTTCTAATTTGCTTTCAAAACGTTCGAAAAGAGTGAAGGCATCAGCAGTACCGCCGGCAAAACCAGCGATTACTTTGCCATTATAAAGACGTCGAACTTTGCGGGCGTTGCCCTTCATTACGGTGTTACCAAGTGAAACTTGGCCATCGCCGCCAATTACAACTTTGTCGCCGCGGCGAACACTTACGATTGTAGTCATGTTATTCCTCATCATCGAGCTGCAGAGGCAACTCGTAAAAAACGATTATGATGAGGTTATATGGGTGAATGGTTTATTTTCAAGTCCAGCCCCAAATTCCGCAGCCGACTATTTTTACACGTTTAAGTTTGTTTTTATCGCTTTCGGCTTGGCGTTTGGTTTTATAAGGGCCTAAACGTACTTTATACCAAGTACCATTGCTGCCTTCAGCCTGTTTTATCTCAGAAATGAGCCCTGCAAATGCGATTTTAGCTTTTAACGATTCAGCTTGTGCATGAGTTCTGAACGAACCGCATTGCATAACATAAGGACCTTTTTGCTCAAGTTCTTTTACTTCAACTTGAATCTCGTGGTTTCTAATTTCTTTAATAAATTCCGGTGTACGTGGAATAACAACTTCTACTTTTGCGGGTGCAGTGGGGTTAGCTTGTTTTTCGACAAGTTTTGGATCGGCATTACTTTTTATAAACCATAGTGTGTAGGCAAAACCGCCTACAAGTAAGATGGCTATAACGGCTAAAAGAATAGGAAATGGTTTTTTAGCGGGTGCGTTTTTTTTACTGTTTCTGCCTGCAGGCTTTTTATTAATATAATCGTGCTGTGCCATGGTGTTATTTTGGCCTTAACCTAAATCATGTCTATAGGGTCTACGTCTAAGCTCCAGCGTACTTTTTGTGCAAGTTTACTGGTACTTAAATAATCAACCATTTGCGCAAGGTACCGATGTAATATGCGACGATCTTGCGCTTGAATATGCAATTGAAAACGATACATACCTGCGACTCTTTCAAGTGGGGCAGGGATCGGACCGAGCAATTGTATACCAGATACCCCATTCACAGGAACCAAATCCGTCAAAAAATCGACTACTAGTTTAATACTATGTCCTTGTGCACGCACAATGGCCATATTTGTAATGGGCGGTAAGTCAGCATCATCGCGCTCACTCAGTGCAAAGCGGGCAAAGTCTTGGTAACCATTATTAACTAAGTCTTGCAAAAGAGGGTGTTCTGGAAAGTGTGTTTGTAATAACACTTGACCAGGCTCTCCTGAACGTCCAGCACGCCCCGCTACTTGGGTGACTAATTGCGCTAAATGTTCTGTTGCTCTAAAGTCGCATGAGTATAAGCCGCTATCTACATCTAAAATTATAACAAGGCTCACATCTGCAAAGTGATGGCCTTTGGCAAGCATTTGTGTGCCCACTAAAATGCGTGCGCCCCCTAGGTTTATTTCATCAAGTGCTTTTTCAAGGCTACCTTTACGGCGAGTTGAATCGCGGTCTATACGAGTAACGGGTGTATCAGGGAACTCGGTCGATAAAAACTCTTCAATTTGCTCTGTGCCTTTACCGTTAGGAAATATTTGCGTACTTCCACAGTCAGGGCATTGGTGAGGGACAGGGTACTGGTCGCCACAGTGATGACAGATCATTTGCCCAATCGCTTTATGAAATGTAGCGCTGGTACTGCATCGTTTACACTCGCTCAACCAACCGCACTCATGGCAAATAAGGGTGGGTGAGAAACCTCGGCGATTTAAAAATACCATAACTTGTTTACCGCGATTTAAGTGCTGACGCATAGTAGCAAGGCTTGCATGTGCAATACCTGCTTGGTCGGGCTGACCTTTCATATCGAGTAACTTAAACTGGTTGTCAGTCGCTGTTTGTGCACGCTCGGTTAAACTTAATAGCTGGTATTTGTTATTAATTGCTTTGTGTAGTGTTTCAAGCGCGGGTGTGGCGCTGCCTAATATAAGCGGAATTTTATGCTGAAAAGCTCTGTAAGCGGCTAAATCACGAGCATGGTAACGAAGGGTATCTTGCTGTTTAAATGACGAGTCGTGTTCTTCATCAACAACAATCATACCGAGTTTTAAAAATGGCAGAAAAATACTCGAACGTGTGCCAATAACTATCGCACAACTGCCTTTTTCGCAAAAACGCCATGTTTGTAAACGTTCGTTGTCGGTAAGTGCTGAGTGCCAAAGCATAATGGGTGTATCAGGAAAGCGGCGGCGAAAACGGTTTACGGTTTGTGGTGTTAGGCCGATTTCGGGCACGAGTACGAGGGCTTGCTCGCCACGTTTGAGTACTTCTTCTAGGCACTGTAAATACACTTCGGTTTTACCGCTGCCCGTTACGCCTTCTAATAAGAAGCAGCTAAAGCCAGTACTTTGATTTATAGCTGTGCAAGCAACCGCTTGTTCTTTATTAAGCACTGGTTTACTACCAACGGTTGGAGCAACACTTTGCCATTGGTTATCGTGCTCAATAGTTTGTGTTATGAGTTCTTTATCTATTAGGCTATCTATTGTTTTTTTACTAAAGCCCAGTGCTTTTAACTCAGTTAATGATGACTTACCTGATTGCGATAACTGCTTTAATAGGTTGAGCTGTGTTTTAGCTTTTAATGACGGTACTTTTGCACCTTTTTCTGTCAGGGCAACCATATTAATACTGGTTTTATCAGGCGATTCACCTTGGCGAAGTGCGCTAGGTAGCGCTATATGAATAGTTTCGCCTAATGGATAGCAATAATAGCGGGCAGTAAAGCTAAGGAGTTCTAAATGCTGGGCACTTAAAATAGGGGCGTCGTCTATTACCTCTATAATATTTTTAATTTTATTTAAAGGGATGTCGGTACTGCTTTTAATACCCAAAACAACCGCTACTTTTTTTTGATTACCAAAAGGTACCAAAACCCGTATGCCAGGTAGTAAAGGAGTTGATAAGCCACTGAGCTGTTCTTCTATTTTATAATCAAAGGTGCGTGGAAGCGGAACTTTAATAGCAACTTCAACAAAACTCATAACAACTCAACCCGTAAAATTAATGCTGTAATGTACTAAAAATAACGCTAAAAACCTACTAGCAATAGCGCTTGAGACAGAGATTGTTCACTTTTTTGGCAAAAATATAAATAAATACTTGTGTGGGGGGAGGTTGTTGGATAAAATCCGCCACCAACAAATTTGTTTTAACGACGTATGGTGCCAAACTCCGGGTTTGGAGAGCGATGCGGCCTTAACTAGAGGTTCCTATGAAAGAAGGTATTCACCCTAAGTACGAAGTAATTTCTGCAACATGTTCATGTGGAAATAAATTCGAAACTAGCTCAACTCTTTGTAAAGACATTCACTTAGACGTATGTTCTGCGTGTCACCCGTTTTACACTGGTAAGCAAAAAGTTTTAGACACTGGCGGACGTGTTGATCGCTTCAACAAGCGCTTCGGTGCACTTGCCAGCAAGAAGTAATTATTGCTGTTTAGTTAAAAAAAGCACCTTAGGGTGCTTTTTTTGTGTCTAAAATTTGTTATTTATTATCTTAAACCAACCTACATAAATCTTTGAGCAATTTAACGAATTAAATTGCACTATAACGTCGTTAAAAATTTTTATTTAGAACAACTAGATACAAAAATTTTTGCCTAGTTCTAGCGTAATTTTCTTAACGTTAAATAGACCCCATATATAAGCAGATTGGTATTATTTCGTTGATTTTAACTATCCCCTCCTTTTGCATAACTATTTCCTATTCTTATTCTGAGTATGCATAATCCTTTACAGACAAATCGATAGATATTCTCTATATTTTAAATAGTACAATTTTTAACTAGGTTGATAAAAGTAGCTAACGTGGGCTTATCTGTTTTTAAAGTAGGGTAGTAGGCTGTTATTCTAAGTTTATGCTGTTACTTTAAGTATACATTTTATAAGATTTTGATAGGTATAAAAGCACCTTAAAACTTACTTTTTAGGTGAATTTTTATTTATTAAATGTCGATATAATCCTGCAAAGTTACTGAAAAACCTCTTAAAATTAAAGGATATAGCATATAACAGGATAGACCTGATATTGCTTGGAATTTAAAAATAATAAGGGTATCGTACCCCAAGACTCCATCTCTCACTTTAACTTAAATTGCAGGATACAATCGCGTTATGTCTGACTTTCGTGAACAAGCACTACATTACCACTCACATCCCGTACCAGGTAAAATTAGCATTGAGCTTACAAAACCAGCTGAAACGGCTCATGATCTTGCACTTGCGTATAGCCCAGGTGTTGCCGAACCTGTACGTGAAATAGCTGCAGATCCTGCAAATGCTTATAAATATACTGGTAAAGGTAACATGGTTGCGGTTATTACTAATGGTACTGCAATTCTAGGCCTTGGTAATTTAGGTCCTTTAGCGTCTAAGCCTGTAATGGAAGGTAAAGCGTTATTGTTTAAACGTTTTGCAGGGCTTGATTCTATCGATATTGAAGTTAAGCACAAAACAACAGAAGACTTTATTAATACGGTTGCCAATATTGCCGACACATTCGGTGGCATTAACCTTGAAGATATTAAAGCACCAGAGTGTTTTGAAATTGAAAAAGCATTAATAGAGCGTTGTAGCATTCCTGTTTTTCATGACGATCAACACGGTACTGCCATTGTAACGGCTGCTGGTATGTTAAATGCGCTAGAAGTACAAGGTAAGTCAATTGAAGATGCAATTATTGTATGTTTAGGTGCAGGCGCTGCCGCTGTTGCGTGTATGGAGCTGTTAATTAAGTGTGGCGCACTGCGTGAACACATTTATATGCTTGACCGCAAAGGTGTTATTCATACCCGCCGCGATGACTTAAATGAATACAAACAGCTTTTTGCTAATAATACCGATAAGCGTACATTGCAAGATGTAATTGCAGATGCAGATGTATTTGTGGGTGTTTCTGGCCCTAACTTATTAGCGGCTGAAGATTTAAAGCTAATGGCTGCAAAACCAGTTGTGTTTGCATGTTCAAACCCAGATCCTGAGATTGATCCTGCTCTTGCGCACGGCGCACGCAACGATTTAATCATGGCAACAGGGCGCTCTGATTACCCTAACCAAGTTAATAATGTTTTATGTTTCCCGTTTATTTTCCGTGGTGCGCTTGATGTACGTGCAAGCGCTATTAACGATGAAATGAAAATTGCTGCAGTAGATGCTATTCGAAGTATTGCCAAAGAGCCAGTACCTGCAGAAGTTTTAAAAGCCGCTGGTGTAGATAAACTAGAATTTGGTGCGCAGTATATTATTCCAAAACCAATGGATCCACGTTTACTGCCGCGTATAGCAAGAGCTGTTGCACTTGCTGCTATTGAGTCAGGTGTTGCACAAATTGAGCTACCTGAAAACTATATGCAGTAAATCTATATAGTAGAGCTATGCAATAAAATTTAGACATAAAAAAACCTCAGTAATTACTGAGGTTTTTTTATCTTTGTAATATTTATTCTTCGTTTAAAACGGGTACTTCTAGACCCATTTCTTGCATTATTTTTTTAACTTCTTCTGGCACTTTTTCGGCGTTATCTTTACGTAAGTCATCATCATTTGGTAAAGGTTGGCCAGTAAAAGCATGCAAAAATGCCTCACATAGCAATTCACTATTTGTAGCATGGCGAAGGTTATTGATTTGACGACGTGTACGTTCGTCAGTTAATACCTTTAATACATTTAGCGGGATCGAAACGGTGATCTTTTTAACTTGCTCTGATTTTTTACCGTGTTCTGCGTATGGGTGAATATACTCACCATTCCATTTAGCCATAAGATGTATCGTTGCCTCAGATTATTAATTTCTCACACGGTATAAAAAGCGTGTAAATATGCGTGAAATTCTATCGATTTAAAAAAGATAGTCAAATAATAGATACCGATCTATCTTAATAAGCCTATTGTAGGTGTAAAGATAAGCACACTTTTATGAGCTAAAATGTGTTATTCGCAGAGGCCTCTTCTACTTTTAGCCATCTAGAGCTTTAAAATACTTTGACTTATCAAAACGGATAACTTACTCTTTTAGACGTCTAAACATCCAAATTAATCAGGTGACGAATATGAGCGAAAAAAACAAAGCGACCATTGCTGTACGTAACGGCGTTGATGCTGATAAACATCATGGTGCGGTGGTACCGCCAATTTATTTATCGACTACTTATTCGTTTGCCGACTTTGATACTAAGCGTGAGTATGATTATGGTCGTAGCGGTAATCCTAATCGTGATATTTTAGCTGAGACGCTTGCTAAGCTTGAAGGTGGCGCTCGTGGCATAATTTCAGCTACAGGCATGGCTGCCGTGCATTTAGCTACTCAGCTACTTAATAGTGACGATACGTTAGTAATTCCGCATGATTGTTATGGTGGCAGCTATCGTTTATTTACATCTTTACAAAAACGCGGGCTACTAAAGCTCGAAATATTAGATTTAACAAAAGAAGAAAGCCTTCAACAAATTTTAGTAATTAAACCTAAGCTTATTTGGATAGAAACCCCAAGTAACCCAGTACTTCGTTTAACAGATATTAAAGCGGTTACCGATGTGGCTAAGCAATGCGGAGCTTTGGTTGCCGCAGATAACACGTTTTTGTCGCCGGCTTTACAAAACCCTATTAAATTTGGTGTAGATATTGTGGTGCATTCAACCACTAAATACATTAACGGACACTCAGATGTAGTAGGCGGCGCTGTTATTGCCGCAACACAAGAGTTAGGCGATGAGCTTGCTTGGTGGGCTAATAACATTGGTATTACGGGTGCGCCTTTTGATAGCTATTTAACGCTTCGTGGTTTACGTACTTTAAATGTGCGCCTAAGGCAGCATCAAGAAAATGCACTGGCAATAGCTAAGTACCTTGAAAGCTCTGAATATGTAAGCCAAGTTTACTACCCAGGTCTTGAGTCACATCCTCAACATGAGCTGGCTAAAGCACAGCAACTTGGTTTTGGTGGCATGGTTAGTTTTGATATTAAAGGCGATATAAACGACGCTGCGGCATTTTTAACTAGCCTTAAAACGTTTAGTTTAGCTGAGTCATTAGGTGGCGTAGAGAGCTTAATTTGTCACCCTGCAACTATGACGCACGCAGGTATGGAGGCAACAGCACGTTTAGAGGCGGGTGTGGGCGATACGCTTATTCGTATTTCGGTAGGTATTGAAGATATACACGATTTAGTCGCTGATTTTGAACGAGTGTTTGAACTTGTAAAACCAGGGCAAAATAAAAATGTTGGCCGTGTAGGCAAAGGAGCAGGCACTCCTGGTGGTAACGTTAAATTAAGTGCAGCCCGTCCGGCGCTTTGGTGATTAATATGGTCAATTGTGTACATAAATTTGGTGGTTCAAGCTTAAGCTCTAGTGAGCGCTATCAAAGCGTAGCTAAAATAATTATTGGGCATACTCAGACGGGCGACTGTGTTGTGGTGTCTGCTGCAGGTAAAACTACAGATACACTTGTGTCGTTGTGGCAAAGTTATCAGCAGCAAGACACGCAAGCTGTCGCTGATATTTTACTGCAGTTAAATAACCATCAAAGTGATTTAATAGAGCAGCTATTAGAAGCCGATTTAAAACGAAGTGCACTTAAAACACTAAGTATCGAACTTAGCTATATTGCAGAACTTGCTCAAGCTGAGCAGCTAAAAGAGGCTGCATTACTTGCACATGGCGAACTGTGGTCAGCACGTTTACTCGCTACTTATTTACAGCAGCTAAATATTGAGGCATGCGCTCAAGATGCTCGCACTCTTTTTACCTTAAATAATGGTGAATTAATGCATGCACAAAATACGCAGCAATGTGGGCAGTTAATTTTTCCTGATAAAATAAATGTTGTTACTGGGTTTATTGCCGCAGATATCAAAGGCGAGACTGTAACACTTGGCCGAAATGGGAGTGACTACAGTGCAACACTACTTGCAAATTATTGCAATGCTAAGCAAGTATGTATTTGGACTGATACACAGGGGGTGTATAGCACTGATCCTCGCAAGGTACAAAAAGCGATTAAATACGGCAAAATTTGCCGTGGGCAGGCTAATTTATTAGCTCGTTTGGGTAACCCTGTATTACATGCAAAAACACTATCGCCTCTTAAAAACACAGATATTAAGCTAGCTGTTCGCAGTAGTTTTGACGTACAAGCAAGTCCAACAGATATAGTAAAAGAAGGTTCAGCGAAGAAAAAGCGCTTTATAACCACGTTGCAAAATGTTGACCTATTAATGGTTGAAGGATTAAGTGAAGGTGAGGTTGCAAGTGTTAGTCAGCTTATTCAGCATAGCCTTCATCACTTTAACCATAATGGTGAAGTGTATTTAGTAGTACCTGCAGCACAAACTTATCTGGTTATTAATTATTTTGCGGGTAGGGCAAATATTAGCGAGTCAAATTTAAACGGTTGTGCAATTGTAGCGCCTGAGCAAGACGTTAATACATTAAGCTTACAAGCATTAGATTTATTAAAACTCCACAGCATAAAACCTCGTTTTGTCCATCAAGATACTGGCTATGCTTTATTGCTTACCGATCAATTTATAGATAGTGATATACAAAGTGACTTACACGATAAGCTAATTAATAAAGGCCAAGAAATCGCAATTATAGTTGCGGGGCTTGGTAACGTTGGCGACGTTTTCATTAAACAGTTATCGGCACAATTTGAGCGTTTATCGGATGACTTTAGTATTAAATTAGTCGGTCTAATTCGCTCTAAAAAAATGCTGTTTAATGCAAGTGGTATTAATACACAGCAATGGAAAACTCAATGGCAGCATGAGGCAAATAGCTATCAATCTGCAGATTTACTGAATGCTATAAATGAGCTCGATTACGAGCATAAAATTGTAATTGATATTACCGCAAGTGAACAATTTAGCTTGTTATATCCAGACTTTGTAGATAGAAACTGTCATTTGATTAGTGCTAATAAATACGCTGGAACAGCACCGACTACTTGGTATAAAGCACTTCGTAGTAATATTACAGAACGTAATTTACATTGGCGATATAACACCAGTGTAGGCGCTGGCTTACCTATTAACTTTGCTTTGGCTGATTTGCAAAATAGTGGCGATAAAATAACACGTATAGAAGGTGTTTTCTCAGGCACGCTTTCGTGGCTATGCAGTAAATATGATGGAACAAGGCCATTTTCTGAGTTGCTACTGGAAGCTCAGAAAATGGGATTCACAGAGCCAGACCCTCGCGAAGATTTATCTGGGCGAGATATGCAGCGTAAGCTACTTATTTTAGCCCGAGAGCTAGGTGTTGAGCTTGAACTTGACGATATTAGCTTATCGGCATTGATGCCAGATGAGCTTGCGCTGGGAAGTTGGGATGACTTTTTAAATAAAAAAGCACAGCTAGACGCGTTCATCGAAGAGCATGCAGTGACAGCAAAGTCTAAAAATTCAGTACTTAGATATACGGGCTTGTTAGAAATCACACAAGGTGAAGTAATTGCTAAAGTGGGAATAGCGTATGTGCCTAATGGCGATGCGTTAGCAAACCTTACACCTGGCGATAATATTTTTGTAATTAATAGCAAATGGTATAGCGATAATGCATTAGTGATTCAAGGACCTGGGGCGGGTAGGGAAGTGACCGCTGCGGGTGTGCACTCTGATTTATATTGGCTTGTTCAAAACTTAAAATAAACCTTTGGTTTAAACAAAAACGGCAGCTTAAATAAGCTGCCGTTTTTGTATTACATACATATTACTAAAATAGCTCTTCTTCTGTTTTAGTGTCTTCTTCAAATATATCGCTAGGCTGAGATAGCACATACTTTGTAGGTGCGGTGCCTTTTTCAAAATATTCAAATCGACTCGTGTAGTCATTTTTATGGCTTAATAAACCAGTAGCTAAATCAATACGAATAGAAACAAGTCCCTCAGGCGGCTCAATTGGGGCTTCAGGCTTGCCTTCAAGTGCTGCTTTCATAAATTCAACCCATGCTGGCTGCGCGGTTTTAGCGCCAGATTCCGCACCTGATATTTGACTGCTATCTAGGTTGTTATTATATGTAGAGCGACCAAGAGCGTTGCCCGGATTATCAAAGCCAACCCAAACTGAGGTCATCACATTACTATTAAAACCGCTAAACCAGGTATCTACTGAGTCATTAGTTGTGCCTGTTTTACCCGAAATATCGCGACGATCTAGCGCTTGTGCTCGCCAAGCGGTTCCACTCCAACCTGTTTTATGAGCCCAGCTACCACCCCCCCAGATTGCACTATTCATAGCATCAGCAATTAAAAATGCATTTTGCTTAGAAATAATTCTTGGCGCACATTTTTTCGTTTGCTCCATTTCATCATCACTATTATGCATTGAGAGTGCATTATGTGTTGGCAAAGGCTCTTCGTCACAGGCAAGAGCAGGGTTTGCTTTAAACAATACATTGCCGTAAGCGTCTTGAATTTCTGAGATAAAGTAAGGTTCAATTAAATGACCGCCATTGGCAAATGTACTCATGCCTCTTGCAAGTTCAAGAGGAGTAATGGAAGCACTACCAAGTGCTAATGATTCACTGCGATTAATGTCAGCGTCTTTAAAACCAAATTTTAGTAAGTGATCAGCTGTACGTTGCAATCCAACACCACGTAGTAAGCGCACCGAAATAACGTTTTTAGACTGTGCTAAAGCACGGCGAATTCGAATAGGACCGTTGTAAACAGCAGGGCTGTTTTTAGGACGCCATGCTACGCCTTGGCTCTTATCCCATTGGTTTATAGGTGCATCATTTAATATAGACGCAAGCGTGTAACCTTTTTCAAGTGCTGCCGAATATATAAAAGGTTTTATATTAGAACCCACTTGACGCTTAGCTTGTATCGCTCGGTTGTATTGACTTTGCTCAAAGCTGTAACCCCCTACAATAGCTTTTATTCTACCGTCTTGTGGATCGAGGGATACAATAGCGCTTGATGCTTCTGGTATTTGGCTTAATAAGTAGCTGTTATCTTCGTTTTGACGTACCCATATTTGCATACCTGGCGTTAAAATATCAGTAGCTGCTTTTGGAGCAAAGCTTTGGCGGTAGCGAGTAATATACTTACGCGCCCATTTTAAACTATCCCAACTGAGAGTTGTTTGCTCACCGTTTTTAAGTAGTACTGTAGCTGTTTTATTATTAACACTGAGTACTGCTGCAACTTTTAAAGTGCCTAACTCATTTACGCTCTGTAATTTATTGAGTATTTGTTGCTCAGTTAAAGCTGGTTGTGTTTCAGGATTCCATAAAACATCAGTTGGACCTCTAAAACCATGACGCATATCGTAACTGTGTAAGTTATTTACAAGTGCGTTTTGCGCTGCTTTTTGAACCTTTGACTCTACTGAGGTAAAAATTTTAAAACCAGAGTTGTAAGCTTTATCTACCCCATACCGCGAAACCATTTCGGCACGCACCATTTCAGAGATATACGGTGCGTATAAGTTTATTTCTGCACCGTGAAAATAAGCTGTAATAGGTTGGCTAGTTGCTTCGTTATATTGCTCTTGTGTTATATAGTCTTCGGTCAGTAAGCGGCCTAAAACTACATTTCGGCGTGCTTTTGCACGCGTTGGGTTACGAATTGGGTTTAAAGCTGAAGGTGCTTTAGGTAAACCTGCAATCATCGCCATTTGTGCAAGTGTTAAATCTTTTAGCTCTTTACCGTAATAAACTTGCGCTGCTGCACCAATACCGAAAGCACGATTACCTAATTCTATTTTATTAAGATAAAGCTCTAAAATTTCGTCTTTTGTTAACACTCCTTCAATATGAAGCGCTATAAATATTTCTTTAACTTTACGAATATATGCTTTTTCGCGTGTCAAAAAGAAATTACGAGCGAGCTGCATAGTAATAGTACTTGCGCCTTGCTTTTTCTCGCCGGTAGATATTAGAACAAGGGCTGAGCGTACAATACCTATAGGATCTATGCCAATATGATCGTAAAATCGATTATCTTCCGTCGCTAAAAATGCATTGATGAGCATTTGAGGAATTTCATCAATAGTCACTGGAATACGGCGTTTTTCACCGAATTGATTGATCAAAAGCCCATCTTTAGTAAATACTTGCATAGGGGTTTGTAATTGCACGTCTTTTAAAACTTGCACACTGGGGATATCAGGTTTAACGTAATAATAAAGACTGACCAAAGTAATCAGACCAATTAACACACAAATGATAAAAAATTGTAAAGTTCGTTTTAATAAAATCACTTATATTTCCCTAAATGGACTCCCAATTGCGAGTTTTGACTGCTAGTATATATTGATTAAAAAATGAATAATATTTTTTCATATAAAAATTATAACTTGTTTATTATTAAAACAAAGGCCATGTTGAAACATGCTAAGTCAACTATTTCAAAAACCGTCCCCAATGATGGTAGGAATTGATATTGGATCGCACTCTATTAAAGCTGTGCTTTTACGTGAAATTGAAACAGGATTTCGGCTCGAAGCACTTGCAATTGAGCCGATGCCAAAAGGTGCAATGAGTGAGCGCACAATTCAAGATATTGAAGCGATAGGTAACGTAATTTCAAAATTAAGAAAAAAACTACCAAAGTCATTGAAATCTGCCGCAGTAGCTGTTTCTGGCCAAACAGTCATCACCAAAGTAATCTTCATGGATGTATCGTTAACTGATGCTGAACTTGAATCGCAAATTGAAATTGAAGCCGATAGTTTAATTCCATACCCCCTCGATGAAGTGAGCCTCGACTTTGAGAAGCTTTCAACTAATGAGGCCGATCCTAGTAAAATGAATGTTTTACTTTCTGCTGCTCGTACTGAAAGTGTCGAAGCGCGTGTAGGCGCTTTAGAGACCGCTAATTTAGAAGCTAAAATAGTTGATGTAGAAAGTTACGCATTAAGTCGTGCTATGGATGTTTACTATCAACAATTACCTAGCGACGCATTTAATAAATGTGTGGCTGTGGTTGATATTGGTGCAGTTTTAATGCTTGTGAGCGTTGTTCAAGCTGGGGAAACCATTTATACCCGAGACCAGGTTTTTGGTGGCGATCAATATACAAATAGTATTGTCGCTTACTATAATAAAGGTTTTGATGAAGCGGAAATTGGTAAAACGTCAGGTGATTTACCGCCAAACTACACCTTTGAAGTATTAGCCCCTTTTCAAACTTCGTTACTTCAACAAGTGCGACGTGCAGTGCAAATGTTTTTAACAACCAGTGGTAAAGAGCAAATCGACTATATTGTATTAACAGGTGGTACATCGATGATAAAAGGCATTGACCGATTACTCATTGAAGAACTCGGTATTCACTCTGTTGTTGCTGAACCTTTTGAGAATATGGAAATCTCCCCTAAAGTAGATCGCAACGTAATGCAGCGTCATAAAACGCAATTTGCAATTGCGACCGGGTTGGCATTGAGGAGCTTTTCAACATGCCACATATAAATTTACTACCTTGGCGTGAATTACAACGCGAAGAGTCCAAAAAGAAATTTGTGACCATACTCATTGGTGTCGTTATGGTTTGTTTAGCAAGTATGTACTTGTTGAGCTCGTTTTATGGTGCTTTAAAAGACGGCCAAAACTTAAAAAATAACTATTTAAGCTCAGAAATTAGCATGTTAGATAAAAAGATAAGTGAGATAAGGGGCTTGGATAGAAGAAAAGAAAGCTTACAGCAACGTATGAGACTCATTGAAGAATTACAAAGCAGCCGCAACCTTGGTACACAAATAATGGATGAAGTAGCCAAAATAGTGCCAGGTGGTGTTTATTTAACAAAATTAGAGCGCAGAGGCAGTCAAATACATGTGCTGGGGCGTAGTGAATCGAATAATCGTTTATCGACAATGCTACGCGAAGTACAAAGCTCATATTTACTAGAAAATCCTTCAATGCAGGGGATTGTTGCAGGCGATCAATCTTCGCGCTTGCTTAGTGACTTTAATATGGAGTTTTATGTAAAACCATTTGATAAAATTGGTGAGATTAGCAATGAGCCTTGATTTTAAAGCACTGAGTGAAATTGATTGGAATGAAATAGAGCTAGATAATATTGGCGATTGGCCAATTGTCGTTAAAGCAATTTGCTGTGCGTTTGTTGCCGGGCTTGTATTATTTTTCAGTTATAGCCTGTTAGTTTCTGATGAAATTGACAGTTACCATGGTGCAGTCGAGAAAGAAGTTGAGTTACGCACTACTTATCGTACTAAGTATGCAGTAGCAAGCAAGCTTGAAATCTATCGTCAACAAATGGTTGAAATGGAAGAGACGTTTTCACAGCTATTAAAACGTTTACCTACCTCTAACGAAACCCCTGGTTTACTTGATGATTTGTCATATGTTGGTACAACAAGTGGCCTGACTTTTTTAAAAATAGGTTGGTTGCCAGAAGTTGAGAAAGAATTTTATACCGAACTGCCGATTAAAATTGAAGTAATAGGTACTTATCATGAATTTGGTGAGTTTGTAGGTAAAGTAGCTCAGTTACCACGAATTGTAAGCTTACATGACTTTTCTATTTTATCATCAGGCGATAAACAGTTAACATTCAGTGTTGTTGCAAAGACATATCGTTATGAAGAGGGAGTGAAAAAATGAAACTCCTTCGCATAATGCCTATCGCAATGATGTTTTTTTTGGGTGGTTGTAATGATGATACGTCTGAGCAAAAAGAATTTATTGATCAGGTAAAAGCAAGCACAACACCAAAAGTTGAATCAATTCCTGAGCTGACAAAGTTTGAAATATTTGAGTATAGCGCTGGCCAGCTACGTAGTCCGTTTGTAGCACCTCAGCCTGAGATAATCCAAAATAAATTAACGCAAGTAAAAAACTGTTTGCACCCAGATCAAGAGCGTCGCCGCGAACCGTTAGAAAAATACCCGCTAGATAACTTAGCAATGAAAGGCACAATTGGTTCTAGTGGACAAATATGGGCATTAATAACAGCGGCAGATGACACTTTGCATCGCGTAACTGTAGGAAATTACCTTGGTAGTTATGATGGCAAAGTAAAAACAGTAAGTAACGACTATATAGAGTTAGTGGAATTAATTCCTGATGGGTCTGGCTGTTGGAAAGAGCGCCTGACTAAATTAGAAATGTTAGAGGCGGCAAAAAATGGCGCAAATTAATAATAAAAAAGGTAAAAATAGGATGCATAAGGATGTACTTTGGCTCCATTATATGTCACGAACATTATTAGCTGCTGTTGCTTTAATCACTATAAATACAGCTGTTGCAGGACCGCTACTTTATGATGTTCGTTATAACCCATTACTTAAAGGTGAAACTGAGTTACAACTTGTTTTTGATGAAGAGTTAACCCTTGAGCCAAAAGTTCAGGTGTTCAATAGTCCAGCTAGAATTGAAATGTTTTTCGATACCGCAGAGTTAGAGGTTGGTTTAAATGATGTTGCAGTTAATCAAGCAGGGATTAGTAATGTTACTAACGTTTTAACTGATAGCGGTTTAAAAGTAACGGTAAACTTAGATAGATTAAAAATTTATGAAACTGAGGTTCGCAACAACTTAGTATCTATACGCGTATCTGATAACCCATTTACAGAATCTGAAAATGTAGTGACGGACTCAGGTGATGCAAGCGGAAATTACATCAATCGAATCCAGTCAATTGATTTTAGACGTGGCGAAAAGGGCGAAGCGAAAGTACTCGTGTTCCTACAAGATACTCAAGCCGCGATAGAAGTGCACGAAAGCGGCGGGAAAATTTATGCTGACTTTCATCATACCGATATTTTAGATGATCTACTTTATGAATTGGATGTATTAGATTTTGGTACTGTTGTAAGTAATATCGAGACTTTTAAAGAAGATGGATTAAGTCGCGTAGTTATTGAACCAAATGCCCAGTTTACATTTACGTATCAGCAAATAGATAATATTTTAACGCTAGTAGTAGAAAAAGATGAAACACAAAACGCATACTTAGATGGTGGGATTGAGTATCAAGGTCGCCCTATGACCTTAAATTTTCAAGATATCTCTGTTCGTGCAGCTCTGCAAATTATTGCAGGCTATAATGACTTTAACTTAGTAACCAGTGATTCAGTAACAGGTAATATAACACTGCGTTTAGATGGCGTACCATGGGATCAAGCGCTCGACGTAGTACTGCGTATTAAAGGTCTAGATAAGCGAATGGATGGCTCTATTTTAATGGTAGCGCCTGCAGAAGAGCTCGCAGCACGTGAAGCCAAAGATTTAAAAGCGAAACAGCAAGTTGAAGACTTAGAGCCACTCTATAGTGAATACATTCGATTAAACTATGCTAAAGCCGAAAATTTTGCTGACTTATTAAAAACAGATACAAACAGTATTATAACTGCCCGTGGTAGTGTGTCGGTTGATCAGCGTACAAATACTTTATTGGTAAAAGATACTGTAAAGAGTATAGAAAACATTCGCCGGATGATAGAAACGCTCGATATTCCAGTACAGCAGGTTGTAATCGAATCTCGAATGGTAACTGTGCGCGATAATGTTACTGAAGACTTGGGCGTACGTTGGGGCTTTAGTGATCAAGGTAGTAGTATTGGCATTTCAGGCTCACTTGAAGGTGCAGAAGGTATTTATAACGCGACATCAACTTCAAATGCGCCAAGTATTTCAGATCGGTTAAACGTAAATCTACCTACATCAAATCCTGCGGCGAGTATTGGTTTGCATATAGCAAAGCTGGCCAACGGTACATTAATTGATTTAGAGTTAAGTGCGCTTGAAAAAGAGAACAAAGGTGAAATTATTGCTAGCCCGCGTATCATAGCGGCCAATCAGCAAAAAGCGCGAATAGAGCAAGGCACTGAAATCCCTTACACTGAGTCAGCTTCAAGTGGTGCTACTACTGTAAGCTTTAAAAAAGCGGTACTAAGCTTAGAGGTAACACCTCATATCACACCTGATAATAAAGTAATTCTAGACTTAATTATTACTCAAGATACACGTGGTGATACTGTACAAACGGGAACAGGTGAAGCGGTGTCTATAGATACCCAAGAGATTCAAACTCAAGTGCTAGTTGAGAATGGACAAACAGTAGTACTCGGTGGTATTTTCCAGCAACAGATCATTAATACTACAAGTAAAGTGCCAATTTTAGGTGACATTCCTTACGTAGGAAGGTTATTTAAAACCACAAGTGAGTTTAATGAAAAACGTGAATTACTTATTTTTGTGACACCAAAAATACAAATTGATTAAAATACAGTGGTTTTATGTTAACCAACGGGTGATTATTTAGATTAATTGCTCGTTATATGGCTTTTTATGCTAATTGACTTGAAATGCCCCTGCAATTACTGAGATAATCCCCTCCTTAATTTTGGGGCCAGGTCGTTAGGCGGGGTTTTATTTCAAATTTTAGAGTTTGTTTGTACTAAAAGATATGGCTGAGAAACGTAATATATTTTTAGTTGGCCCCATGGGGGCTGGCAAAAGCACAATTGGTCGTCACATCGCTGACCAATTACACCTTGAATTTGTTGATTCTGATCAAGAAATCGAACGCCGCACAGGTGCAGATATTGCATGGGTATTCGATCTTGAAGGTGAAGAAGGCTTTAGACTTCGAGAAGAGTCTGTTATTGGCGATTTAACCGAAATGCAAGGTATTGTACTTGCTACCGGTGGTGGTTCAGTAATGAGCAAAGAAGTTCGAAACAAGCTTTCGGCTCGAGGTATCGTTGTATACCTAGAGACACCTATAGAGAAGCAAGTTGCACGCACGCAACGCGACAAGCGTCGCCCATTACTGCAAACTGAAGAAGCACCTCGTAACGTACTAGAGCGCTTAGCAGAAGAACGCGAGCCACTATACAAAGAAGTTGCTGATTTTGTTGTACGTACCGATGAGCAAAGCGCTAAAGTTGTTGCTAACCAAATCATCGAGAAATTAGATTTTTAAAAACCAATAATAAAGGAATAGCCAAGCATGCTTAAATTAACTGTTAATTTGGACGAGCGAAGTTATCCTATTTATATTGGGCAATCTGCACTTCAAGATAATGGCCGCCTGGTTCACCACATTGGTGATTGTCGGCCTATCATCATTACTAATGACACAATAGCGCCTTTATATTTGCAAAGGTTACTTGTTTCATTAGCTGATCTAAATCCGCTATCTTTTATTATTCCTGACGGTGAACAATATAAATCACTTGAATGGTTTGAAAACATATCAGCATTTTTACTACAAAATAACTGTGGCCGAGATACGTGTTTAATTGCGTTAGGTGGCGGTGTTGTAGGAGACCTAACTGGTTTTGTAGCGGCTTGTTATCAGCGCGGCGTACCGTTTATTCAAATACCAACGACAGTGCTTTCACAGGTTGATTCATCGGTAGGTGGAAAAACGGCAGTAAATCATCCGTTAGGTAAAAATATGATAGGGGCATTTTATCAGCCTCAAGCGGTTTTTATTGATACGCAAACATTACACACTCTACCTGCACGAGAGTTTGCAGCAGGTATGGCTGAGGTAATTAAGTATGGTTTGATTTACGATACCGAATTATTTGCATATTTAGAGCGAAATGTAGCTAATTTGCAGCAACTAGATGAAGCATGCTTACAGCATATTATTTTTAGGTGTTGTGAAATAAAAGCGCTTATAGTTGCTCAAGATGAAAAAGAACATGGCTTACGAGCTTTGTTAAACTTAGGCCATACATTTGCCCATGCAATTGAGGCGCAGATGGGGTATGGCGTTTGGTTGCATGGCGAAGCTGTTGCAACAGGAATGGTATTAGCAGCTAAACTTGCGAAAACACGCCAAGATTTAAGTGCAGATGAAGTTGAGCGAATTATCAAGCTGCTTGAGCTGTATAATTTACCAACAGAAACTCCAAAGCAAATGACAAGCGAGCAGTTTTTAACGCATATGCGTAAAGACAAAAAGAATAAAAAAGGGACTATCCGCTTTATTCTACCTACCCAATTTGGTCAGTGTGCGTTAGTTGATGATGTATCTGATGACCAAGTTAGAGACTTAATCGAGCAATAAATGCAGTCACAAATTTTACCAAGCCGTGCGGCTTTGGTGGATAGAATCGCACTGCAATTTGAGTACGGGCAAAACTTAATTGTTTTACTTGGCACTTCTGGGCTAGGTAAAAGCTATATGCTCGAAACCTTCATAACAGATAAATATAACGACTTTAATAAAGCATTTGTACAAGTCAGTGCAAAAATGAGCGACGCTCAGCTAATGAGTGACTTATTAGAGCAAAGCTTTAACTCCCCCCTGATTGACCATAACTTAAGTTTACCTGAAAATTATTATCAACTGCTTGATAAACAGCCATGCGGACCTTGTTTATGGGTACTTGATGGTGGTAGGCAATTATCTGAAGAGATGTTAATTGAGCTTGAGTTGCTTTCAAAAAACAGCCCAAATACGCTATATATTATAATAGCTTCACAGTCTAAATTAGCTTTAAATAACGCTGTTGAAATTTACTTGGAACCGCTAACGCTTCGAGAAAGCAAGATGTTATTACAGTGGTACTTTACAGATTTACCTTATGACGAGGACCCTGTATTTAGCACTTTTTTAGCTGAGGCCCACGGTAATCCCAGTTTACTGCTTGCTTGGCAACCTAGTGAGCATGTAGCCGATATTATCGTTAAAGACAAAGTGTCTTGGCGGTTGCATTTGTTAATTTTAATGTTGCTGATTATGCTTTTAATTATTGGTCTGCTTTATAAGTCGGATATGACGCAGTGGTGGCAACAGTATTATCAGCAAGAAGAGGCAAAAATAGTAAATACAGCAATATCTGTAGAGCAAGTAAATGATCCGGTTATAAAGCAAAGTGATTCAATAATTGGCTTAAATAAACCTGAAGTAGTTGAGCCAGATATTAAGCCAGGGCGCGAGCACACTAACGACGTACCTGCGATCATGCAAAGCCTTACCGAATCTGCCAACACCGTTAGCGTACTAGACAATGATATTGATGATAGCGCTAAAAACAAAAACGGTGTATCAAGTTATGTTAAATCTAAAGCTCTAAAAGTAAAGAAAGTAGATACAGCAGAGCAAACTCAGATTAGCCAAGATAATATATGGTACATGCAGCAAACAGATACAAATAGTGTTATTCAATTATTAGCCGTAACTCAGCAGGAAGTTAGTGATAATTTTATTGCTCAATTTAATCTACAACAGCAAACTCATACTTACCAAACAAAGCGAAATAATAAAATATGGTGGGTTGTTACATTTGGCAGCTTTGAAAGTATAAACGAAGCAAAATCAGCAATGGATACTTTATCTGCTGAGGTTAAAAAAAATAAACCTTTCTATAAAAAAATTAGTAAAATAAAGCAAGAAATAGCACTCGTTGATCAGTAAAACACACTGCTTTAGTGTAAAATCGCGCAACACCAGATTGAAGTAAAGAGCCAATGCAGCAAAAGAGTAGAGCCTTCCTTAAATGGGCCGGCGGAAAATACAGCCTAGTTGAAAATATTAATGCGCGATTAAATCAAGCTAGCAAGCATGCTGATACGTTGGTTGAACCTTTTGTTGGTGCAGGCTCTGTGTTTTTAAATAGTGACTTTAAACACTATATTCTCAACGATATAAATGCAGACTTAATTAACTTATACAAAGAGCTAAAAAGCTCTCCAGATGAGCTGATTAGTGACGCTAAAAAGTTATTTGTGGATTTTAATAATCACGCAGATGCGTATTACGAATATCGTGTGCAGTTTAATCAAAGTCGTGATGTATATGAACGTTCAATATTGTTTTTATACATGAACCGCCATGGTTACAACGGACTCTGTAGGTATAATTTAAAAGGTATTTTTAATGTGCCTTTTGGTAAATATAAAAAGCCTTACTTTCCTGAAAAAGAAATGTATTTTTTTGCTGAAAAAGCACAAAAAGCAACCTTCACCTGTTTAGATTACGATGACGTTTTTAAATTAGTGCCTAACAATGCAGTTATTTATTGCGACCCACCTTATGTACCATTAAGTAAAACCGCTTCTTTTACGTCTTACGCTAAAGGGGGGTTTAATTTAGATGATCAGGCTAATTTGGCTAATCTGGCTGAGAAGGCTGCATTTGAAAATAACACACCTGTTCTTATTTCAAACCACGATACTGTGTGGACCCGAAAGATTTATAGCCAAGCATCACTTGACCAAATTCAAGTAAAGCGCACTATTAGCCCCAAAGGCGGCTCTAGAAATAAAGTTGATGAGTTGATGGCTATGTATTTAGCACCCAAGCAACCACTGCGTAAATTGCGATAACAAAAGCAATAAATAGTACAATTGCAATTAGAATGATAGAGATAGGGGAGTGTTGTTTAAAATCGACTTGGCGTTTATTTTCAGACTGAACACCAAAAAATGCTGCTAGCACACTTTGCAACGCACTAAAAAATTGCAGCATTATTTAAAATAAAGGTTTTAAAGATGGAGTGTTTTTAGAATCATCAGGGCTAGTAAGTAGCTCTAGTAAATCGAGGTAATGAAACTGAGCACTACGGCTATCGCCAGTTAACCACGAAAACCACGATGACTCTTCTTCAGCTTTAATACACGTGATTGTAGTTAATGTGTTTTGAGCACTTACCACTTGTGTATTATGGCAATTACCCACTGAGCTTAATTCTTGCTCAGAGCTTGAACCAAAGCTAAACGCCCCGATAAGCAGTACTGCCGACGCAATTAATATCCCAGTTTTAAAAGCACGCATGATGAAATCCAATAATTTGTTACTTTTTTAATCATAGCAAATATTGATTAAATATCAAACTTAAAGTTACCTGAAATAGGGGCTATTACGCCATATTACTTGGGTAACATCTTCAATTAAGTTACATTAACGCAATACACTATTTATTGATGGAGTTAATCATGTTTAACCCAGAGCAAAAATATTTAATAGCCCCTTCTATATTGTCCGCTGATTTTGCAAAACTAGGCGAAGATGTTGATAAAGTTCTCGAAGCGGGTGCTGACGTGGTCCACTTTGATGTAATGGATAATCACTATGTACCTAATCTCACAATCGGTCCTATGGTGTGTAAAGCTCTAAGAGATTACGGCATTACAGCACCTATTGACGTACATTTAATGGTTAAGCCTGTAGATAGCCTTATTCCATTGTTTGCAGAGGCTGGCGCATCAATTATTACTTTTCATCCAGAAGCCAGTGAGCACGTCGATCGTACAATACAGTTAATTAAAGATCATGGCTGTAAAGCAGGCTTAGTGTTCAATCCTGCAACAAGCCTAAGTTATTTAGACCATGTTATTGATAAGCTCGATACCATTTTACTAATGTCGGTAAACCCAGGGTTTGGCGGGCAAAGTTTTATTCCTCATACCCTCGAAAAGCTACGCCAAGCTAAACAGCGAATCGTTGAATCGGGTCGTGATATCCGCTTAGAGGTTGATGGTGGTATTAAAGTCGATAACATTGCAGCAGCAGCACAAGCTGGAGCTGACATGTTTGTAGCTGGCTCTGCTATTTTTAATCAGCCAGATTACAAAGTTGTGATTGATCAAATGCGTAAACAGCTTGGAAGTGTTAAGTAATGAAGTACGATGTCGCCTTATTTGATTTAGATGGTACCTTGGTTGATAGCGTTTACGACTTGTATATTGCTATTAATTTAACCTTGAGCAGTCTTGCTTTCCCTATTGTTAGCCAGCGCTTGGTTGAAAGCTGGGTCGGTAATGGGGTTGAAGTCCTCGTTAAACGCGCTTTGAGTGGCGATATGCAAGTGAGTGAACATCTAGATGAGTCACTTAGTAGTAAAGCAATATTACAGTTTTATAAGCACTATGAACAACAAGTTGGTGAGTATAGTGTTTTGTACCAACATGTAGAAACCGGGCTTGCAGCACTTCGTGGTATGCCTAAAGCACTAATCACTAATAAGTCTCGAATATTTACAGAAAAACTACTTGATAAGCTGGCACTAACGAGTCATTTTGATGTGATTGTATGCGGTGACGACATGGCAAAAAAACCATCGTCAGAGCCATTGCTATTTGCTTGCAAAAAACTTAATGCGGAGCCTAATAAAGCAATAATGATAGGTGATTCTAAAAGCGATATACTTGCAGCTAAAGCCGCTAATATAGACGTAATTGCACTTAGTTATGGCTATAACCAAGGTGAAAACCTTGAGGGTTATAATCCACAGTACCTATGTGATAACTTCTTAGATATAATACCTGTTCTAACGCAGCGTTAAATATTATTAATTAAGCTAAATAAAGGAAAATCATGAGTAAACCAGTAGTATTAAGTGGCATGCAGCCAACCGGTGGTATGACAATAGGCAACTATGTTGGCGCTATTAACCAGTGGGTTAAGCTACAGGAAGAATGTGATAGCTACTTTATGCTTGCAGATTTGCATGCGATTACTGTACGCCAAGACCCTGAATTACTTCGCGCTCGCGTACTGGATGGAGTTGCGTTATATACAGCATGTGGTATCAATCCGGAAAAATCTGCATTATTTGTACAATCTCAAGTGCCTGAGCATGCTCAACTTGGTTGGGTTTTAAACTGTTATGCGCAAATGGGTGAGCTTAATCGTATGACGCAGTTTAAAGATAAGTCAGCAACACATGCCAATAATATTAATGTGGGGTTATTTGCTTATCCAGCTTTGCAAGCGGCTGATATTTTATTATATCAAGCAGATAAAGTGCCAGTAGGGGATGATCAAAAACAACATCTTGAATTAACGCGCGATATTGCTACACGATTTAATAATGTATATGGCGACATTTTTACGCTACCAGAGCCGTACATTCCTGAGTTTGGCGCTCGCGTAATGAGCTTGCAAGATCCACTTAAAAAAATGTCTAAGTCTGACGAAAACCCAAATGGTTTTATAATGATGCTAGACGAGCCTAAAAAGATTGAGAAAAAACTTAAAAAAGCAGTAACAGATTCAGATGAGCAAGCGCGCATCTATTTTGATCGCACAGAAAAACCAGGCGTATCAAACTTGCTTACTTTATTGAGTGTTGCAACTAAGCGCTCAATTGAAGACTTAGTGCCAGAGTATGAAGACAAAATGTATGGTCACTTGAAGAAAGACACTGCCGATGCAGTAGTAAGTATGTTAGAGCCAATTCAAGCACGTTTTAAAGAGATCAGAGAAGATCAAAACCTACTTAATAGCATAATGAAATCAGGTGCTGAAAAAGCCAGTGTACGTGCTGAGAAGACACTGAAGTCGGTATACGACGCACTTGGGTTTATACCTCGCGGTTAAATTATATATAAATTTAAACACAAAAAATGCCGCTTTACTAAGCTAACACCATTCAGTTAAGCATGCTTTGACTTAATGGTGTACCGAGTTTTTGAAATTCGAACGGTCCTACTTTTGGGCCGTTTTCTT
>NZ_WTLA01000017.1:0-91700 GCF_011378845.1 Pseudoalteromonas sp. Z9A4 | reverse complement strand
ATCCGCGAACGGTGCTCGCAAAGACACAAAAATATCCAGTTAGGTATAAACGAAAAAACACCACTCGTTCTTAAACGAGTGGTGTTAGACCACTGGTCACCCTTTTTGCTTTTTAACTACTGCTTAATTACCGCTTAACTCACGATTTGAAAAGTTGGTATTAATCAAGCTCACTATAAATACGTCTGTTTTCTTCTTTAGTAAGTGCAATAACTTCTGTTTTAGAGATGTAATCTTGCAGTGCTTTTTTGTTTTTAAAATCTACTAACACCACCAAATTACCTAAACCGAGTAAAGCGCTAACGCTGCGGATAATTGATTGCGGCCAGCTAATTAAATTACCCTCAAGAGTTTGTACTTTTAAACGCCATGCACGCATGCCAATGGTTTGCCCGCTTTTAGTCCAAAAGTAGCCAAAAAATACTAAGGTAACAATAATTAAAAGAGCGGTACGAATACCCGAAAGAAGATTTGAGTTCTGAATAAAGGCAGATACATCCTCTGTGCCATTTAAACTAATTACATCGAGAGAAATAAGCCCTTGAACGGCAAATAAATACAGCACTACAGTTAACATCGCAAACGCAATAATGGCTAACGTATCGTAAACTAACGACGCAAAACGGCGCCAAAAACCAGCACGTGGAAACTCATCCGACATAAATACACTCTCACTATTAATATGCGAGCTAGTTTAGCAAAAAAGCTTACAAATACTAAGACATGTTAATGCTTAGAGAGGGAATTGATTTTATTGCTTTAAGTTATTACCTACAGGGGAAATGAAAAAGACCCTGCTATTGGTAGCAAGGTCTTTTAATTTATAGCGGATTTAACCTAGCTTGATAGCAAGGTATTTGATGTCGTCACCACTTATTTGCGGTAAAAAATAAATATCGCCGTATTTAAAATACTGCTGCGAGTTAATTATTACGGCCTGTGCTGCCTGAGGCAATGAATCGTAAGTTTGGCCCAAGCTATAATCATTCACATTCCCCACTTTTATTGCCTGATTAAGACGGGTTGGTGGCTCATCAACCACTGTATAACCGTCATTATTTGCGACGTAATACACGTTTTGATATGTGTAGTAGGTGGTATTGTGATGCTTAAAATGCCTGTAATTTCTTGGTAGCGTATTTATACGCAGGCCTCTAGGTGGCGTAACTACATGGTAGCCTCTTTTAGCTTTACGGTAGTAAAGGCCGTCGTTAAACGTAAACGAAATACCATTAAATCTAATCGATGCGCTATTGCGTGGTAAATGGTTTATAAATCGATTTTGTCTGTAAGCGACTGAATTATTATGGTTTGTTAAGTAGTTATATTTGCGCTGGTTGTAGCGGTATTGTTCACGCTTTTCCTGCTTGTACTTAGCAAGTTTACGTTTTTCTTGTTTACGGTCTTCTCGTTTTTCTTTTTTATGCTCAATACGCTGCTTTTTTTCATGGCGGCGTTCATCGCGTTTATATTCAACACGTTTGTCGTGGTCACGTTTAAAGCTTTTATCATTCTCTCGCTCGTTTTGTGCTCCAAGCGCAGAGCCTGATACTGCGCCAATGGCGAGCAGTGCAGGTAGTAAAAAAGTAAGTTTCATAGTATTGCCTCGTTTATGTTTTTACATAACTGGGTTCAATACTAGCGGTTCAAACTGAATGTTAACTGACATACAACAGCAAACGGAGCTATGCTTACAGCTTTTTACATTTTACTGACGGTTCTTGACATAATCTCTAGTTTTTGACGATTTTTAAGGGTAATTCTGTTCTTTTTAAGGGGGGGGGTATTACGAGAGATATTTTAATAATATTGCTATTAAATTATGTGTTTGGACTTTTTTGTTGTGCTTAGAAAACGTTATTTCCGTGCATTTTAGATGGGAAAATACCAATAATAGAGTTTAAATAGTGTAAAAAGCTAAGTTTGCGGCGCGTTGTTTATTGCCGCAAACATGACTTTATATTTTAAAGTACGCATTTATCTTTTAATAAATTTAAGGTTAGGGTGATACGTTATGACATTAACTTTAACAAATGCTGTGTTATTAACGTTTCTTTTAACAACTTTAACGGGAACGTACTTGATTACCTTAGTCTGGTTAATTTTTTTCAGTTCTCGTTTTAGCTGAACCTTTTTATATTCTTGCTTTGTATATCTATCATGTGGTGCTGCAAATGCAGAACTAGATAAAGTGCCAATAACTAATAGTGCAGGTAGTATAAATGTAAGTTTCATAATATTGCCTCGTTTGTGGTTAACATGGCTAGTATTGACGTTTGAAACTGAATGCCAACTGCATATAGGGGCAACTGTAGGGAGGCTTTACACCCTTTTACTTATCTTTACTATTCTTGACGCTAATACCAATCCGCAGTAATACTTAATCAATTTGAGAGATTCAATCTAACGCTAACTCTATTAAAAAATGACTGATATATGGCTGCATAAATGCAGAAGGTAGGGCAATGAAAGAGCAATTGTCGAGAACAATTAATAACAAATTCAGCAGTGTTATCAACACCTTTTCTTACTTCAAAACAGGCAGCTTAATTAAGCTACCTGGTATAAAACCGTATTGGTTCTATACCAATTCCATATATCGTTTAGGTTGACTACTTTTGATAAAAAGGATAATCGCTATAACCTACTTCAGTACCGCCATACATAGTGGCTGCATCGGCCTCGTTAAACGTCCAATTATTCGCTATACGCTCTGGTAAATCAGGGTTAGCTATAAATGGGCGACCAAATGCAAATAAGTCACCGTAACCTTCACCTAAAATACGCACCGCTTTTTCTACTGTGTATTTACCAGCATAAATAATGCGACCTGAAAATTCAGCTCGTACTGCTTTATAAAATTCTTGTGGTAAATCAGGAGCATTTTCCCAATCAGCTTCCGCTATTGATAAGTAAGCAATGCCAGCTTGCTCAAGCACTTTAACGGCTTGTACATAAGTATGATGAGGGTTTGATTCAACAAGTCCTAGATACACTCGTGTTTCATCTGTGCTTTCAAATAAAGGAGCAAAGCGAACACCTAAACGATCAGAGCCTACAACGTCACTTACCGCTTCAACTATCTCTTTTAAAAAGCGCAGACGATTATTAAGCGTTCCACCGTATTGATCGTCACGGTTATTAGTATGTTCAGAAATAAACTGATTAACTAAATACCCGTTAGCACAATGAAGCTCTACGCCATCAAAGCCTGCTTCTAGAGCATTACGTGCAGCTTGCGCATACATGTTTACCAGCTCGCCAACCTCAGTAGTACTTAGTGCACGGGGGGCACTTGGGTCAGCCAATGCGCCTTCACCAGGTGCGGTTTCAATAAATACTTTTACATTGTCAGCAATAATATCTGAAGGGCCAACCGGTTTACCTGAATTTGGTTGTAGCGTGGTGTGCGATACGCGCCCTACATGCCAAAGCTGAGCAAAAATAACACCTCTTTTAGCGTGTACCGCGTGTGTTACTTTTTTCCAGCCTTCAATTTGTGCTTGCGAGTGAATACCTGGGGTCCAAGCGTAACCTTGTCCACGAGGTTCTATTTGTGTGCCTTCGGTAACCATAAAACCAGCCGATGCGCGCTGTGCATAATACTCAGCCATTAATTCATTAGGAATATTGCCAGGCTGAGTACTACGAGAGCGAGTAAGAGGTGGCATCACAATACGGTTTTTAAGTGTAAAAGGGCCAAGCTCAATTGGTGAGAATAAAGGGGCGGTATTAACTAATTCTGATTTCATTTTAAATTCTCTTATAAAGCAAACAAAGGCTTAAATAGTGGTTAAGCAACATTGGCAGCATAGAGATTTAAAGATACAATTTGAAACAACACTTTTTTGTGCAGCATACAATTATGAATGGTATTAGTCGGCTCGATATAAAACAGTTAAGAGTACTCAGTAGCTTATTAGAATTGCAAAATCTTTCGCAAGTAGCCAAAAAAATGGGGTTAACGCAACAAGCTATTAGTGAGCAACTACGAAAACTACGAGACTTATTTGACGATCGCTTGTTTATTCGCCAAGGTAATAACATGGTTGCTACTCCTAAAGCGCAAGGACTCAAGGCGCCTGTTAATCATATTTTAAAGCAATTAGAATCGTTACTAGAGCCCGAGCTGTTTAGTCCGCAAACTTATAAAGGTGTGTTTACCATAAGCGCAACCGACTACGCCACGCAGGCTTTACTACCGCAATTATTTAATATTACCCGCCGCGAAGCGCCAGGTTTAAAGCTGATTGTGCGCGACTTTGCATCCGACAACGTTAATCAACTTATAACGGCCGGTGAGCTTGATTTGCTGATAAGCTTTCCAGAATTTATACCCGACAACCTTTCTTATATCACTTTGTTTGAAGAACAGCATTTGTGTATTACCGGTATAGGTAATACTACTTACACTGAGCCTTTGAGTTTGGCGCAATTTGCAAAGCATTCACAGCTAGTGGTGTCGCCATCGCGCGCTAATTTGCGTGGTTCGCACGATCAGTGGTTTGAAAGCCAAGGGCTAAAACGTAATATTGTAATGTCGGTACCGAGTTTTTCAGCAGTGCCCGACATTTTACATACTACTGATATGCTCGCGTTTTACCCATCAAGATTATTACCAAACAGCAAAGTTAAACAGCTAAAAATAGAAGCTCTGCCTCCTACCTTTAAAGTAATAGCCGCATGGCATCCTCGTACCAATAACAGCCCAATCCATAAATGGTTGATAGAGCAGCTGCAAAACTTATAAAATTCTTAGAAATGCAACGAGATCTAAACGCTCTTGCTTAGTTAATTTTAATGGTTTTAGTAGTTTCGTCGTTTTAGGAAAATGAGGATCGTTTAACTGGGTTTTTCTGGGCTTAGGTCTTGCTCCACCATGGTTGTACATGCTTACTATGCCCAGTAGATCATCAAAAAGCCCATTGTGCATCCAAGGAAATGTTTGTGTTAAACCAAGTAGAGAATGGGTTCTAAATAACCCTATATCACTTGGATTATTTGTAAAATTAAACCGGCCTTTATCTTCAAAACTACGGCCGTAGTAATGAAGGCCAGTGCCATGAAATTGGTTGTCACTTAATAGTGCGCCATTGTGGCAAGTCATACATTTTGCTTTGGTTCTAAATAAATGTAATCCGTTTAATTCACTATCTGATAAGCGTCTAACCGCTTTTTTTGGATTACTCTGAACCTCATTAATAAATGATTTAAAACGAGTATTAGGTGCAATGAGTGTTCGCTCAAATGCAACGAGGGCTTCTGCCATTTGTGCCATGGAGAGCGTATTTGAATTAAAAGCACTTTTATTAAATGCCGTATAGCTTTTATCTTTATTGACCCGCATTAAAGCTTTTTGTGGATCTAAGTCCATTTCAATTGGATTGCTAATGGGCATAAGTGCTTGTTGCTCAGCTGTTTTAGCGCGACCATCCCAAAAAAAACTTTGCCACTGATCTATACCAAAAATTGCAGGGGTATTACGGGTGCCCACTTGATCATTTATACCGATTGCAGTGGCACGACCATCATGAAAACCCTTATCTCGTTCATGACAACTTGCACAGCTTACGGTTTTATCGCGTGAAAGCTGTGTATCATGAAAAAGCTTATTGCCAAGTGCAACGTGCTCTGCCGGTGGAGTGGCTATTGGCAATAGCGAAAGAGGCTCAACTATACGTCCGTCACTGGTTTGAATTGGGGGCCAATTTACTTGGCTCTTACTATACAAACCACGTAGCTCTTTGTCGCTGTATTGTTGAGCGTGCATACTAAGGGGGAGTAATAATGTTATTAAACCAAGTAGCTTAATCATATTTATAAGTTACTCCAAGCCAAAACATTCGGCCAGGCTCAATGCCCGCGGCTCCTTCGTTTACATTGTAAGTGCGTGCGTTTAAAAGGTTAGATACATCAGCGCGTATTTCTACGTTGTGTTTTTCACTAATTTTAGGATTATATCGTAAGCTTAAACCGACCATAGTACGGGCGCGAATAACGCGTTGCTCATAAATATCCACCAAAGTAGATGTAATAGGGCAACTTATACAGCTCTTGTCTAGCTCAACGCTTTCACTTGCGCCTGTGCTAACAGCTGTATCAAAGCTGCCACTATAGGTAATGTTCAAGCCTGTACTAAGTGAATCAAGCCAGTCAACATTCCAACCCATAGCACCGGTTACGGGAGTTCCAAAATTGGTGCGAATTTGAGATAACTGGCTAAGTGTAACGAGCTCACCTTCCTCTTTAGCATTAACGTAATAAACTAGCTCATCGAGAGGGGTGTTATTTGCGGTTGCATTGTAACTGTCGTTTGACACTTTATTTTGCGCATATGAAGCATTTGCCCAGAGTGAATGTGCTTTAAATTGTGCACTCCATGCAATCGAGTAACGCTCAGAGCTACCTGTACCGCTGTTTGTTATTTCAATATATTTGAAGCCATCTTCACTTGGCGTATCAGCAGTTGAGCGAGACAATTGTTGATGCTTTTTCCGTTTTACATACTTAAGTGAAAAGTTACCAATTTTTTCAAATGAGTGAGCTATACCAAAAGCTAACTCGTCATCAAAAGGTGTTTGCACATCGTTAAAACGATATTTAAATGCGCCAGTGTAATTAGAGGGTAACCAGCCTTGTAAGTAGCCGTTTTCGATAGGGCGGTATTCGTTATACGAAAAGCTTTGTTGCTCTTTTATTTTATAACCAATAATTCCTGAATCATAATAACGGTTTACGCCTGCGCTTATTATTGTACGTCCATCATTAAACACATCGTAACCAAGCGAAATACGCGGGGCTAAGTTATGATTTTTTAAAAAATCATCATAGTTATAGCGTATTCCTAAGTTAATATTTACATGACCAAGCGTTAAATGATCGGTCATATATAAAGCGCTACGGTTAAGTCCTACATTTATATATTCAGCAGGTGTAACTTTACGACCATTAAAATACTGTGCAGTACTTACAATGTTATCGCTATAAGCTGCAATATGTTCAGGGTTATTAAAATCAATACTCCTTCCCAATTGCTCGGTAAGTTGCTCTATAGAAATAGCAGATTCAAGCGATTGGCAATCAAGCGTGTAACCGCTGCAATTAAGTGGTGCACTGGCGCTTGACCAAATAATAGGAGAGTCGTATGTGTAACTATTTTGAAAACGTTCACGTTTCACTTCTTGGTGTATAAGCTCTATACCAGCTTTAATATTGTGCTCTACACTCAAAAATTTAAACGTATTAAAATCGAGAGTGTTTTTCCAACTAGTGGTCAACTGTGTGTTATCGATCGCCCCATATCCACCTTGCTTTGAGTAACGCGTATTAGATAATCCTTGGTCCGCAAATTCTCCCCATTGCTTTCCTTTTGCCTGCAACCAATTATAAAAGTGATCTGGGGACTCTCGACTGCTATCGCTTAAATTTACATTAAGGTTACTGTGCCATGTAGCAAAGCTTAAATTTTCTGTTAACGATATTACGCCGCCCACTGCTCCACCTTCTAAGTGAAAGTTACTGTCTTTGGTATCAACAATAAAGTTATCAACTTCGTAAGGGGCGTACATTAAACTAATATCAAGCTGATCGACCCAGCCATTTTTGTATCCATATTTAACTAATGCATTAATATTTCGGCGACTTTGCGTTTTTGGTTGACCCAGTGAAAAATCACTAATGTCGCTGGTAAGGTAATTAACGCTTACCATAAGTCCGTGGCGTTCATTGAGTTGTTTATTGGCGCTCAATGAGTAACTTATTTTTTTAAACTCAGGGGCTTCTAGCGCTTCATCATCAACATTTCGTTGTCCAGACTCTTCATCAGCTTTAAGAAAATGGTATTCTCCCCAGCTACTTTGATTCCCACGCACACCAAAGCTAAAGCTGTCTTTTGCAAAAGCACTTTTGGTTTTAGCATCAACAATCCCGCCTGAAAAACCACCAAATTCGGCTGGAATGTTATGGTCGTACACGGTTATTGATTCAACAATATCTGAATTTACATTCATGCTTTGCACACCGCCCGACACATCATTACTGGTAGCTGTAACTCGCGTAGCACTGGCGGGATCAATACGGTTGTTGTAGTTCATGCCATCAATCGAAAACCCTGTTTGCCAAGGTTGCGCGCCAGAAATAGATATTTCGGGTGCGCTAATTTCAGCCAAGCTTTCAATACTAAAAGCGTCGTTACTGAGTTGTACTCCAGGAAGGAGGGCAATTAACTCATTTATATCCCCATTACCTTTAGCGGTCGAGGTTATAAAGTTACGGTCGAGGTATGAGCGACCAATTACTTCAGGCACTTCAATACCTATGTACTGACCTTTTACTTCTATGTGTTCTAAGGCTTCACAACGTTTTTTTTCTTCATTTTGTAAAGTACTGCATATGGGTTTTGACTGGTCGGTCTGCTCTTGCTCGTTCGCTGCATAAGCGTTTTGGGTAAGCAAAAGCAGACACGCTAAGGTGCTAGGTGTCTGCATTTAAATCTCTTAATTAATTACCAAGTGGAGTACTGTCTTCGCTATCAATAATGCCGTCATTGTCGGCATCTTGATCGGCTATTAAACCTGAGGCTGTTATGTCGTCTTCGCTTACATTTGGTAGGAAAAAGTTAGGAAGTCCGTCGTGATCGGTATCTACACTGGCAACTGCTTTTTCTCTAAAGTCATCACGGGCAGCTATTAAACTTGCCATTTCAGTATAAAGGTTGAGTTTATCTGCTGAGCCATTTACGCTATTTTCAATTAACGAAATTGCTTTAGCATTATCACCAAGAAGCACATGAGCAGAAACTAAGTCCATCATATTACTTTGTAATGCGGTGTCTGAAAGCGCAGTAATGCGTTCCTCTAAAGTATTAATTAACGTAGACGTTGGTGCTTTAAATCCTTGGTATTTAGCTTCATAGTCATTAATGTTTTGAGCATTAGCCCCCATAGATGACAACGCACTGTAAATAGTGAAATACCCAGTTTTAGGCGCTTCAATATCTAAAATATACTCTTTTAAAAGCTCAACTAGATCGGTTAATTGGTTGCTATCAAACTCTGAAATTAAAGGCGTAATTTCTTCAACCGATAAAGTAAATGTGTCTAATGCTTGTGTTGAATAACCCGCATCAATCATAAAACCAAGTGTTTCTAAGCGGTTCTCAAAGCGATCTTCAGGGGTTTCTAGTTCTGATATATAGTTAAGTAATTGCGTATATATAGCTGGGATATCATTCGTTGAGCCAGATCGAGTTAGCGTCATTATTACATTGCTATGAACTGAAATTTGGCTGCTAGATGAGAGTGTTTGTAGCTCACCGCTTTGTAGTTTTTCGAGCATAGTAATGCACTTTTCAGCTTGAACTTTTTCATCCATACCAACGCGACCGCTTATTTCAACAAAAGCAGAGCAGCCTCTAAAACCAGTAAGATACGTTGCATAACTCTCGGCTTGTATGTACTCATCTGAAATAAGTAAATCACCGGCATAATTCATTACTTGTTGAGCTAAATCATTTCGATTAAATTGGCTCAAAATAAGTGCAGTACCAGGTAAGTTTGTAGTATCGGTTAACCCCTGAAATAGCACGTTATATTCATCTTTATCTTTAAAAGGTTGAGCAACTTCATCGAGTACTGTTGTGGCATCTTCGCCTGCTAATAAACGCTGCGCCACAATAAATGAAACCATTGAGCGTTGTGCAAATGATTGCTCCCACTCAGATGTAATTAGTTCATATGCAGGGTTTTGAGTTGTGTCGTACAGCGCCTCGATAAGTGTAGCCAAATTACTTAGTGCATACGGGTAGTAGCTAAGAGTTGCTTGTGAATAAGGTGAGGCAGCATAATTATAATTACTATCGAAATTAGTAATACCATAAAGAGCGAGTGCTTTATTAGTATATTCACGGGCAAGTTCTAACTGATTAGTTTGTAATAAAAACTCTGCCGACCATGCTAAATATAGTATACGAGAGCGGTGAGTTGGCTCTCCTTTATAATCACCATTTTTTGCTATTACGTAGCCTGTTTTATTACTTAATTGAGCGAACGATTTGGCGAATAACTTTGCAGTTTCTAAGTTTTCAGCAGTGGGTGTCGCTGCATATGATTCAAGAGTTGAGCTTGCAGCACTTGAAAATGCAGTAATAAAGTACCCAAATGTAGTTGTAAACTCATCCTGTGCTGCGTTTAATGCATAGCCTTCAATTTGTTCAATTAAGCTAGTTGCTTGCGACAGTTGTAATGCATCTAAATAGTCTCGTGTAATAGTTAACAACCAAGATGCATCATTTCTGTCTATATTATCCAATCCTTTTTCAGCAAGGTATTGGTTATAAGATGTTAAAGCTAGCTCTCTATATTCTATAGCTTGCTCAGAGCGATTAATCGTATCCAGTGCACTGGCTACTTTTAGAAGCCCATCGGCATAGGCTGTTTGCTCATTAATGAGTAATAAATACTCTTGTGCGGTAGTTAAAAAACCAGCGCGCGCATAAGCTGCAGCTTGAGTTTGATAAATACTATAACGAGATAGTTCATCGTTAATATTTTCTGTTATTAAATCGGCTTGTTTTAAATGAGACTTATCTGAGCTGTAGTAGTAGTTACGTTTGTCTTCATTTGTTACATAAGAGGGGCTAAGTGAAATAGTCGCAGTTAATGGCTCACTTATAATGCCGTCGGTATAACTAACGGTAAATTCATCATTTTGCGTAGTGAGTGTTTGTGCCTCATAGCTAAATTCACCAGTTTCACTATTTATAGATATTACACCACTACTTGGCGGTGTAAGTAGCGTAATGCTCACTGCATCGCCATCAACATCACTAGTATTTATTTTACCTACACTTGTTGTTGAGGTAGTAAATGTAACATTAGTTGTTGAAATAGTAGGTGCATCATTAATGTTTTCAATAATAAAACGTACAACAACATCAGCGCTTAAACTGCCGTCACTTGCTGAAATAGTCGTGCTATCTTCACCAAAAAAATCAGCGTGTGGTGTGTAAGTAAATTCACCATTAGCCTCTAATGTAATAATGCCGTTACTTGGCGATTGCGCCAAAGTATAACTAAGCGGGTCGTCGTCAGTGGCTGAAACCTGTCCTGAAAAAGCGGTATCTTCATTAAGCGTAAAACTTAAATTTGATTGGGTAAATAATGGTGCACTGTTGCCCGAGCCGCTTCCACAACCTGCTAAAGCGAGTGCGCATAAAATAGGGGTAAATTTAATAAGTCTGTTCATTATTGTTAATATTAGAAGTTAATAATGTTGCGAATGATAACGCATATCAATTGTGTTTCACAGTTCAGGGTCGGTATTTATGTTAAAAATAAGAATGTTACCTTTAACTAATCAAGGGTTTAAAAAGTAAAGAGACGTTAAAGCAGAAAGGTGTATAGCTAATGTAAATATTTTAAGTTCAGCTAAAAAGTATTTATATACTTAACTAATGAAAGCTTTTCTCATTATTAAATGTAGGGGCTGAACAAAATTACCACCTATAAAATAGCTTAAAATATGAGTTTGCATCGGCTTAGTATTTTTAATAAATTTATTAATCAAAATTAAATAGGTTAATGCCATTTAACCTCTCCTTAACCCTCGACCGAATAAGCTATGTGCAATGGTATGAATTAGGCATAGTTAAATGGTTTATTTTAAAAAGCACTCAACCGGTTTTTTACTTGCACTTAGTTGCACACTTGCTGCATGCAGTAGTCAGCCAAGCTATCAAGGTAATAGTACTGAGCAGTCGCTAAAGCAACATGCAAACTGGCAGTACACGCAAAGTAACGCACAGCAAGTAAATTACATTACCGATTTGGTGAATATAGAAGGGCTTGATTCGCTTATTGATCAAGCTGTTACTAATAACCCATCGTTTAATCAAGTGCATGTTGCATTAAAACTAGCTTATGCGCAGCGTGATGTAACCGCTGCAAGTCAGTGGTTTAGTGTAGATGCAGGATTTGACGCGCAGCGCAGTAAAACCGAAGGTACGCAATACAGCTCATCAGTAGGTATAAGCTGGGAAGCCGATATATGGCAAAAAATTGCTGACAACGTAGCCGCGCAAGATATGACTATTGCCAGTAATCAAGCTACTTATCAAGGCGCTAAAGACACATTAGTAGCGAGTGTTATTCGTACTTATTTAAATATTATTTTGCAGCAAAATTTGCTCGATATAGAGCAGCAACGTTTAGTTGTTTTACAAAATAATGAGCAAAGTATTGTAGAGCGCTACCAATATGGGTTAGGTGATTTAGAAGCGCTTGATACCGCCCGTACTAGCACGGCATCTACCCGCGCGACCATTGCCGATTATCAAGAGCAAATAGCAAAAGCAAAGCGTGCTTTAATGCTAATTGTAGGCACTGATAAACTTCAAAACCTGCCAAGTAAATTAACACTGCCAAGCGTTATTGAGCCATTAAGTACATTACCAGAGCAAGATTTGGCACGCCGACCTGACTTACAAAGTGCCTATTACAACATTCAGGCAAAGCATTACTTGGTTGATGTATCGTACAAAGAGCTACTACCGAGTATTTCGCTTTCGGCATCACTGAGTGATTTAGCAAGCACGCCAAGCCAAGCATTATTAACTAGCCCTGTGTGGAGTTTATTGGGGAGTTTAAGTGCCCCTTTATTTGAAGGTGGAGCACTGCGTGCGCAAGTTGATATTGCAAAATTAAATGCCGAGCAAGCGTTTTGGCAGTACCAAGATACGCTGCTAAGTGCGGTAAACGAAGTTTGAAAATGCACTCGGGCAGGAGCAATCATTAACCGAGCAACAACTGCAAATTAGCAATGCACTTGCCAGCGCTCAACGCAGCTTTAGTAACTATCAAAGTAAGTATCAACAAGGTTTGGTTGATATTTTAGATTTGCTAACAGTGCAACAAAAAGTATACGACCTGCAAGCCCAGCTTAGCCAAATAAACTACACCCTTTTAACTAACCGCATAGATTTAGGCCTCGCTTTGGGCCTTGGAGTATCGTCATGAAAATTTCGCCAACACCGGTTGTTGTAACGCTTGTTGCTATTGTTTGTATAGGGCTTGCTATTATGTATAACGGTCAAAAAATGGCTGAACAAGCAAATAGCCCACAACCTCCCGCTATTAAAGCTATTGCCCCAAATGTATCGGTAATTAATGCAGTTCCGAGCACTTATCAGGCTTATGTTAGTGGGCATGGTGAAGCTAAAGCGCATTGGTCACTTAGCTTAAAAGCACAAGTTAAAGGCGAAGTAACCAGTATGAGCGAGCAATTTGCGACCGGTAACTTAATAACTAAAGGGCAGGTGTTTGCACAAATAGATAATACAGAATACTTACAAGCTCTAGCTAGCGCAAAAGCAACATTGGCTGATGCAAAACTAGCACTGCAAGAAGAACAAGATTTAGGTGAGCAGGCAAAACGTGAATGGGAACGCTCAGGTGTTACGCAAGCACCAAGCTCGCCGCTTGTATTTAGAACGCTGCAATTAGAAGCCGCGCAAGCTACGCTCGATAAAGCACAATATGCACTTAAAACCGCACAGCGTGATGTAAATAACACCCAGTTAAGTGCACCATTTGACGCTGTTATTTTATCGCGCGATATAGATTTAGGTACTTATGTAGGTATTGGCGATACGCTTGCCACGCTAAACAGTACCGACAAAATAGAAATAACCGTGCCGCTTTCATTAAGCCAGTGGCAAAACTTAGCAAATAATAAATCAGGCGAGGTTATTTTAAGTGATGTAACCACTAATACTAAATGGAATGGTTATATTGCACGTTTTGAGCAACACCTCGATGACAGTTCGCGTCAGCGCAGCGTAATTGTCGCCTTAGATAAACCGTTTGAGCAAGCAACGCCGTTATTGCCAGGCACATTTTTAGCGGTAGAAATTGCCGGTAAGCAGTTAAGTAACGTAATTAAATTACCTGCTTCTGCGGTATCTCAAGATGGTTCAATTTGGTACGTAAATGATCAAAACAACTTAGTAAGCATACAAGCCAATAAAGTATTTGAGCGTGGTGATTACGTATATATTTCGCCAGTTGCAGAGCAAAGTACTTTAAAAGTAGTAACGCGCCCATTAGTAAGTTACCTAAGCGATATGAAAGTAAATCCAATTGTTGAGGAGATACAATAATGAGCCCTCATCAAGCACCTCAATCACCCAGTAATAATAACCCGCTGCACGGTATTATTAACTGGTTTGCAAATAACTCTGTTGCCGCTAACTTATTGTTAGTTAGTGCGATTGTAATGGGTATTATGTCGCTTACGACTTTACGTAAAGAGGCATTTCCGAGTTTAGAGCCAGATACTATTTCGGTATCGGTGGTTTATGACAGTGGCGATGCATTGCAAGCCGAAGAAGGAATAGCGTTAAAAATTGAAGAAGCGCTCGAAACCGTATCGGGTATTAAACGTATTACCTCTACATCCGATGCTAGCGGCAGCCATGTAAGCATTGAAAAAAGTACTGATTACTCACTCGATGAGTTACTTGTTGACGTTAAAAACCAAGTTGACGCTATTAATAACTTTCCGGCAGATGCCGAGCAACCTGTTATTGATAAAGCCCGTAGGCAAGATCATGCATTAACGCTGCAACTTTTTGGGGATGCCGATCGCCATATATTACAAAACCTGGGCGAAAAACTTAAAGCCGATTTATTAGCGCAATCAGGCATTAGCGACGTAGCGCAGTCGGGTGTGATTGACCCGATGATGTCCATAGAAATCGACGAAGGTAAACTCCAAGCCTATGGCTTAAGTATTAGCGATATAAGCGAGGTCATTAATAATGAGTCATCAAGCCCGCTTTCGACTAGTTTGCGCGATAGCAGTAAAATTATACGCTTAAAAGCCGCCGATCAAGCTTACTGGCAGCGCGACTTTGCCAATATTGTATTGTTGAGTACTGCATCAGGTACACAAATTAAGTTAGGCGATGTAGCAACCGTTACCGACTCATTTGCCGAAGATAGCAACTCATTAAGCCGTTATAACCAACAAAATGCCGTAGGCGTTGAAATTTTAATGGGCGATAGCAGCGATATAACTACCATTGTTGAGCAAGCTAATAGCGTAATAGATAAATGGCACGAAAGCGGTTTATTACCCCAAAATGTAGAGCTTGAAAGCTGGCACGACAAAAGCACCATGATCACCGAACGTTTATCGCTACTTACTAAAAATGCCGTGACCGGTATAATTATGGTGTTTGTAATACTTGCCATATTTTTAAACGTACGCGTAGCGCTGTGGGTGGCTGGTGGCTTGCCGTTTGTATTTTTTGGCACCCTTTATTTTATGACCGATGGCTACACCGCACTGACCATAAACGAAATGACCACCTTTGGCTTTATTATGGCGCTGGGCATAGTGGTAGACGATGCCGTTGTTGTAGGCGAGAGTATTTACACCACACGTAAAAAGCATGGCGATACACTAAATAATACGGTTTTAGGCACCATGAAGGTTGCTGTGCCAACAATATTTGGGGTGTTAACCACCGTTGCCGCGTTTGTGGCGCTTTCGAATGTGTCAGGCAACTTAGGTAAAATTTACTCTCAATTTGCTACCGTAGTGACCATTTGTTTACTGCTTTCGGTTGTTGAATCAAAACTTATTTTACCATCGCATTTAGCCCACATTAGTACTAAACGCCAAGTTAAAAAAGGCTTAGGAGGTCTGTGGTCAAAAATACAACATGGTGCTGATAGTGGCTTAAACTGGTTTAGTAAAAACATTTACTGCAAGGTTATTGAATTTTCACTGCGCTTTAGATACGCCGTAGTCGCTGCGTTTATCGCCTTTTTTATATTAGTTATTGGCATGCCAATGACAGGCACAGTAAAGGTTGGTTTCTTCCCAAGTATTGCAGGCGACACCGTAACAGCCGATTTAGTTATGCAAAACGACGCTGCTTATGGGCAAACAAACACAAATTTACTAACGCTTGAGCAAAGTGCATTACAAGCAGAGCAAAACTTAATGACCAAGTTGAGCTCTGACAAAAGCGAAATAACCAGCCTACAAGTCATTAGTAGTAGCGACACCAGCGGTGAAGTAAGCGTTGAGCTATTAAACGAAGGCGCTTTTACAGCAAGCGAATTTGCTCAAGAGTGGCAGCGCGTAGCAGGTAGCCTTGAGGGCAGTAAAAAATTACAAATATTAGCCACGCGTAAAATGGTCGATAACTTTAAAGTTGAGCTTAAAGCGTGGGACGACGAAACCGTAATGGCGGCGGGCGCACTATTTAAGGAGCGCTTACAAAATACCGCAGGCGTTAACGGAATAGACGACAACTTAAACCCAGGTCAGCCACAGCTTAAATTTACCCTAAATGCACAAGGGCGTGCACTTGGAATGGATACAGCCAGTTTATCAAAGCAAGTACTTCAAGCCTTTGGTGGTGCAGTTGTACAGCGCTACCAACGTAATAAAGACGAAGTTAAAGTGCGTGTACGCTACCCAGAAGATGCTCGTAAAACACCTGCGGATATAATGCAGTCGCGTATTCGCCTGCCTGATGGCACCGTTGTACCGCTAGTAAACGTAGCCACAGTAAGCAGTGAATATCAGCAAGATGAAATAACCCGCATTGATGGACTACGTGCAATTTATTTAAGCGCACAAGTAGATAAAAACGTGATTGCTCCAAACGAGTTAGTTGCTAATTTAAAGCGCGACTTAATTCCTGAGTTAACACAGCAATTTCCTAACTTAAGTGTGTATTTTGCAGGAGAGGCAGAGCAACAAAGCGAAACCACCAGCTCAATGAGTACTATGTTTGTAGCGGCTTTATTAGTTATTTACGTGTTGCTGGCTATTCCGCTTAAATCGTACATTCAACCAGTACTAATCATGGTGGCAATTCCGTTTGGCATTGTGGGCGCTATTTTAGGACATTGGTGGAACGACTTAACCATTAGTATATTGTCATTAAATGGTATTTTGGCGCTCAGTGGCGTAGTTGTAAACGACAGCCTATTACTTGTTTCACGCTTTAACGAACTAGTAAAAGAAGAGGGCATGAGCACACACGATGCCATAGTTGAGTCGTGTACGAGTCGTTTGCGTGCGGTATTACTTACCTCAATTACAACTTACGCAGGCTTAGTGCCGCTACTTAGCGAAACCTCAATGCAGGCACAGTTTTTAATTCCTGCTGCGGCATCACTTGGCTACGGTATTTTGTTTGCTACGGTTATTACCTTAATACTTATACCGGCATTATTGATGATTCAAACCGATGCTAAACGCGGTATTGATGCTGTGCTAAAATCGCTAGGTGCTAAAAATAAAACGCAGGAAACAGCCTCTTAATGATAAACGTACTACTGGTTGAAGACGACATAGACTTGGCAACCACCATTGTTGATTATCTCGAAATTGAGTCAATAGAGTGTGACCATGCAAGCAATGGCGTAATGGGTTTAAATTTAATAGAACGTAATCAATATCAAATGATTATATTAGATGTAAACATGCCCAAAATGGACGGTTTAACCATGTGTAAAACATTGCGTGAGCAAGGCATTGATATACCAGTATTAATGCTGACAGCGCGCGATAGCCTCGACAATAAGCTTGAGGGGTTTGCAGCCGGTAGTGACGACTATTTAGTAAAACCATTTGCTATGAAAGAGCTAGTAGCGCGGGTTCAAGTATTAGCAAAGCGTAAAAGTGGAGAGGTAAAGCGACTTACATTTGCTAACTTAACACTTAATTTAACCGCGCATACAGCAACAGTGGCAGAGCACAGTTTAAAGTTATCACCCATTACTTTTAAGTTATTAGAAGTGCTTGTACGAGAGCAGCAAAAACCGGTAACCCGACAGGTAATTATGCAAGCAATATGGGGCGACGATCAGCCAGACAGCAATAGCTTAAAAGTGCATATTCATCATTTGCGCAAACAGCTAGAGCAAGCGCATTGCCAAGCCGTACTTGAAACAATACCCAGTGTAGGGTTTGCGCTAAAATTAAAAAATGAGACACAAGCATGAAAATTAGACCCAGCCTGAGGTTGTATTTTTTTGCCACCATGGTGCTTTTAAGTTCATTAATGGCAATTGGCTTTTCGTTTTTAAGTGTTAATTATTTTATTGATGGCTTAGACCGAGGGTTAAACGGAGTTATGTTTGAGCTTTCGCAAACCACTGAGATTGAAGATGGGCAGCTAAAAAATATTGTTGGATTTAATGTGGCGAGCCGTTGGGAAGACATGCCAGAAATAATACAGCAAAAATTTGAAGTAGCGCCAAATGAAGCCGGTGTACTACAAAAAGTGAAAGATAATACCTCGTTGTTTACCATGCCTGCAGACTTGTTTTTTGTTGTTTACTATCAAAACCCAAATGGCGAGGCGCGTTATATATCGCGCATTATGCTTGAAAAAAATCGCCCTAAAAGAATGGGAAGTGTAAAACCAATACACCGCATGACATTGATAGCCATTACTGGTTTTGCAGCCATTGCCTTATTTACCTTCTTTTTGTTTATGGTAATGAAAAAAATAGCCAAGCCAGTAGAGTCACTACGTGGTTGGGCTAAGTCGTTAAATCAAAAGAATTTACAAAACACGCCGCCCGATTTTACCTATAACGAACTAAATACCTTGGCAACGTTAATACGCAGTAGCTTACTTTCAGCTCACGACAGCCTTGAGCGAGAACAGCGCTTTTTAAGTTATGCGAGCCACGAGTTACGTACACCAATTTCGGTTATTCGCAGCAACGTTGAGTTACTTAACCGTTTAAGCGAAAAAGCACCTTTAAGCGATAAACAATACCTTACACTGCAGCGAATAGAGCGCGCCGGTTTAACCATGAGCGATTTAACCGAGACGTTATTGTGGCTTAGCAGAAATGACGACCAGCAAAGTTCACCAGAGCCTGTAAACCTAGCCGAAAAAATAACGACCTTGGGTAACGAACTCGACTATTTACTCAATTCAAAACAAGTTGATGTACTTATAAATACCGATAACCAAAATACGACTATTAATACCGAAGCCACTGCATGCCACATTGTGCTTACTAACTTAATACGTAATGCGTATCAGCATACGCAACAAGGGCAAGTGCGAATTACTCAGCAGGGCAGCCGTGTGATTATAGTAAATAGCAGCGAACAAACTGATACGTCACACGCGACTAATAACACAAACAAGCCTGCCAATATTGGCTACGGTTTAGGGTTGGAGTTAAGCGAAAAAATAATAAAACGACACGGTTGGGTATACGAAGTAAACGACATGCCTGGGCGTTATGAAGTGGTGGTCGATTTTAGTTAATACGCTTTTTTTAATACTTAACCTGAACTCTGGTTAAGAGATTTACTAACATATTGAATCATAGTGATATTTAAATTTATATTCTCTAGCCAGAAATTTTCAGTGAAAACAAGGCGAATTTACGCGTCAATAGCTGGTCTATTGCAAGTAAATTCAACGCAGTTATCGCTGAAAATAGCTGCTTGAGATAGATTTATTATCCAGAGTTTAGGTTACTTGGATTTGAAATATAAAAACCGCACTAAGGCACTTTTAAAAAAGCTTTAGCGCGGTTTTTTATATTCAAAAATATTTAATTTAACGCTGAGAATATAGAAACTTAGTGATTTATTTAGCAAAGTATCTGTTAACGAGCCTTACAATGCCAATGATCATCGTGTTTAGTGCAGGCTTGTTTTGTGGGCTTGGCTTTTACGATAATAATGTTTGGAGAGTTGTGCTCAGTTACTAAAACAGGCGTAACTACTTTAACTGCTTTTTTATGTGGTTTATGCGCACTGGGACCATGTTGATATACAGTGCAGCCGCTCATAATAAGCGCGGTCGTCATTACTAAAACTATTTTTAAAGATAAGTTCATGTTTATTAGTCCTATGTAGCTTAATACAAAGCCTAGGATAAACTTTTTTTTGTATAGTGCTGTAAGCAAACGTAAGGATATTGTAAAGGTGGTTTATATGGCTTTTGATATCATTTAACTAATTAATAGGTACATTGGTACTGCGTTAAATACGCCAATACCAATGCTTATAATATTGAGTTTAGAGCTCATAGCTTAGTCCGCTGAGTTCAAGCTTATAAATCGCTGCGCCAACCCATACCAGACTCTTCCATTAAACGCTCGTACACGCCTTCTATGTTAAGTGGTAACCATGCATCAAACTGTTTAAAGTCACTAAATTGGTCTAATTTTACATTTTGTTTAATTTCGTCAAGCGTATTACCGGCTAAAACGCCTGCTGTTACTTGGCTATACAAAAGCTCTAAATAACTTAAGTAACGTGCTACATCGGCTTTATTACCCATATCGGCATGTCCGCCTACAAAAGTATTAAAGTCGTATTTGAATACCGCTTGGGTTGAGTTAATCATGCCTTGAATATCGTAACTCCACAGTTTTTGCCACGGCATTCTACCAATAACAATCCAATCAACCACAAACAACGTTTTTTGCTTTTCGAATAATATACTAACCGAACCACGACCATCGTTTGGACCATGGTAGTTAAGCTTTACTGTTGAATCACCAAGAGTAAGTAGTAGCTCGTCATCAAAAGCAAGGCTGGGCATTACCGTTTTCATTTTTGTGTTTTTAATATCTTGCGCAGCGAGTTTATGCGCTACAAACGTGGTGTGCGGGCTTTTAAATACCTCAGCGCCGTAAATATGATCGCTGTGATTATGGCTATAAATTACATACTTTACCGGTACGTTAAAGCGGGTTTTAATTTGCTCACTTAACCAGGTGGCGGCTTTTTTATTAAGTGGGTCGGTAACAATTGCGCCCTCAGGAGTGATTAAAAATACTGAGCGGTGTCTGTCGTCTATAAAGCGGTGTAAGCCGTCCCCTAAGTCTTCTATTTCATAGGCTTGTGTGGCAAAGCCTATAAATAATAAGGCTGTAGTTAATAGTTTTTGTAGCAAGCGGGGCATACACCATTCCTTTTAAAATTGATTAAATTAATAACGCTATTAAAAGAAGAAAGCATAAAGCTGTAAAAAATTTCAGTTGCTAGTTAAATTAAAACTTAAAACTTAAAACTTAAAACTTAAAACTTAAACCTAAGCCTAAACCTAAGTAAAAGGATCAAATATGAGGATGAAATAAAAAGCCATTATAAAAATGGCTTTAGATAGGTTGGTTGGGTTTATCTTTGTGTTAGTTGTTGGTTTATTTCTTCAAAGATACTTGCATCATCTATGGTTGAAGGTATTTGTAGCTCTTCGCCATCAACTAGTTGACGTAAATTTTTACGCAGTATTTTACCCGAGCGGGTTTTGGGCAACCTATCTACGCTAACTATATTTTTAAGACACGCAATCGCGCCAATTTGATTACGAACACTTAAAACAAGCGCTTGCTCTACGTCGGTACTTGAGCCTATAAAATCATTTTTGAGCACGATCATTCCCATAGGGAGTTGCCCTTTTAGGGGATCGTTCACACCAAAAACAGCGCATTCGGCAACAGCAGGGTGCGCGGCTACTATCTCTTCCATTTCGCCAGTAGAAAGCCTATGCCCTGCTACATTTATAACGTCGTCGGTTCTGCCCATAATAAATAGGTAGCCGTCTTCATCAATATAACCACCATCGCCAGATAAATAATAACCTTCGTATTCATTTAGGTAGCTTGCTTTAAAGCGCGGGGTATCTTGCCAAATTGTTGGTAGGCAACCCGGTGGAAGTGGCAGTTTAATTACCACGGCGCCTTGCTCGTTAGCTGCGCATTCATTGCCATCCATATCTAATATTCGCACGTCAAAACCTGGAGTAGGCACGGTAGAGCTGCCAGGTTTTGTTGCTAAGTACTCAAGCCCTACAGGGTTACAAGCAATAGCCCAGCCAGTTTCGGTTTGCCACCAATGATCGAGCACTGGCAGTTTGGTTTTTTCTTTAAGCCACTCATAAGTGGGAGGATCTAACCGCTCGCCAGCTAAAAATAAACGTTTTAAGCTTGAGGTATCGTATTGATTAAAACCATCGGCATTTGGATCTTCTTTTTTAATTGCTCTAAAGGCGGTGGGGGCACTAAATAATGCATTTACTTTATATTCTTCAACCACGCGCCAAAATGCACTGGCGTCGGGGGTTTTAACCGGTTTACCTTCATATAATACGGTCGCGCAGCGATACATTAGCGGCGCGTAAACTATATAAGAGTGCCCAACTACCCAGCCAATGTCAGACGCTGCCCAAAATACGTCGCCGGGCTTCATACCATAAACGGTTGCCATGCTGTACTGCATTGCCACTGCGTGACCACCATTTTCGCGCACTACGCCTTTGGGTGTGCCTGTCGTGCCTGAGGTATATAAAATATAAAGCGGATCGTTACCATTTACAGGCACCGGATCTGCGATTGCAGCTGTTTGCATTGCCTGAGTCCAATCTATGTCTCGTTTAGGCTTAAGAGTGGCGGTTACTTGTGGACGCTGATAAATAACGCAGTGTTCTACTTTGTGCGTAGCTAAGTCTATTGCGTTATCAATAAGTGGTTTGTATTCAATAACGCTGTTTACTTCAACACCGCATGAGGCGCTAAGTATAAGCTTGGGCTTGGCATCATCAATGCGTACAGCTAATTCGTGTGCAGCAAACCCACCAAATACCACAGAATGAATAGCACCAAGGCGAGCACACGCCAACATACCAATAACCGCTTGTGGGATCATTGGCATATAAATAACAACGCGATCGCCTTTTGTAACACCTAACGATTGTATTACGCCTGCAAATTTAGCAACTTCTTGTTGTAGTTGTGAGTAGCTATAAGTTTGCTTTGTATTAGTGACTGGAGAGTCGTAAATAAGTGCAGTTTGCTCGCCAAATCCGGCAATAACGTGTTGGTCTAGTGCTAAAAAACTGGTGTTTAATTGCCCGTCGCTAAACCAATGGGAAAGCCCATCGTCGTCTTGTGTGTATGCTTTTGTGGGAGCTTTGTACCACGGAATATTTTTACTTTGTTCGAGCCAAAATTGGGCTGGGTTTTGCTTAAAGGCATTATATTGCTGTTGATATTCGCCTGACATGTAAGGCTCCTGAAACTAAATTTGTGTGTGAGAGACCTTACAAAATGTAGGCTTTTTTTAGCAAGCAAGCTATTCGACCTTGGTCGGCTAAAAGTTAATCAATACACTGGTTTTAAAAATACAAAATTGACAATACAAAGCGTGTGGTTCAGCATGGCGGGCAGTAAAAACAAGAGAAAACACGATATGAGTAACGTAGTAAGAGTAGGGGTTGCGGTTATCATAAAGCATCAAAACACAATTTTACTAGGTGAGCGCATTGGCGCGCATGGTGCTAATACATGGGCAACACCTGGTGGACATTTAGAGTTTGGTGAAAGTGTTGAGCAATGTGCAATACGAGAAGTGTTTGAAGAAACAGGTTTAAAGGTAAGTAAAATTACTAAGCTTGATTTTACCAATGATATTTTTACAGCAGAGAACAAACACTATATTACGTTGTATGTAAAAGCTGACTTTGAAGGCGGAGAGCCTGAACTTAAAGAGCCTAATAAATGTTTAAAGTGGCGCTGGTGCGATATTAATAATCTACCAACGCCACTGTTTACATCACTAAAAAATTACTTATCTGAGGCTGTACTAGCCTAGTTATTTTGTTGGCTTAGTCGCTGGGCTTAATTCTAGTTTACTAAAGCTTACTTGAGCGTAATCGCCATTTTGTTTATCTGTAGTCCAATCGCCAGTACCTAAACATGCGGCATACCAACGACCTGGGGCGTCTTTGGTACTACATTGATTGTATGCACCGGCTTTGAAGTAATTAGAATCACCAGCATAACCAAGGGGATGATCTTTTTTGTCTACTTTGCCATAAGCATCAACGTTATTAGCAAGATTTATCGAGTAATTTACGTCTGGCTTACCTTCTGCAGTGAACGTTAGATACATTGTATTTTTATATACATTTACTGTGTAGCTAAAATCTTCACCTAACGCAATACCTTCAGAACCAGGTTCATTAGGATTTTCCCATGTGTTACCCCATACAGGGTAAGCAATGTCTGTACGGTCAGGATCTGCTTTTGGTAAGTTTCGCTCGTAGTTCCAAAATACAGAGCCTGTTTTATGGTTTGGCCATTTCTTATAGTATATTTTAAGTGGTTCATTACCCCAGCCAAATCCAGAATTTTCTGCGACAAGAGCTTTGTTCTTTTCTGCATGTATTTGCCCAACTACAACAGAAAATGCAGCATCTCTATCTGAGTTTTTAGCTCTTAATGCAACATGGTCTACTTTTAATGTAGCCTGCATTTTTCCGCCTTCAGCACCAAACTTTTCAGCTAAAGGATGAGCAGTCAACGCAAAGTTATTACCCGGGTTATTTGTTTTAATTTTAGTATTTGATCCCCGGATCATTTGTCTCAATTCGCTACGGGTATTGGTAGAGTTAGCGCTTGTAAGTGCTTTATTAGGGGAGGTAAATACCATGTAGCCTTTTTCATCAAGATAGAAAAAATCAGGATGTGCGTAAGTCTGAATTTCTGCTACATCTATTTCATCAATTTTACCGTCGTTGTTTAAATCTACTGGTACATTTATTTTCCAGTGAGATAAATCAAATTTAGTTGCAGGTACTGGCGCATTGCTTTGCTGATTATTACTTGGAGTACTTGTACAAGCTGTAAAAAATAAAGGCGTGATAACGGCTAGAGCCGTAAGTTTAAATTTAGATGTATTTTTTGTCATTATTGTCTCTGTGTGATGAAGTAAAAATTGTACGGTTCTGGCATCGCTCAATCTCAATCTAGCATACCAATTTAACAATTAAAACTTACCAATTAGTGATTTTAATTATTTTTTAATTGTATTTTTGTTATACCAATTTTCTTGGTGTGTTGTTTTACGGTTTTTATGAAAGTGTTTTCGGTATGAGTTTTTACATGCTTGGCTATCCACTTACTCATGTTTAGCGTGAGCTTAGGAACAAAGATATAGCTTGTTCCTTGGGTTGTTTTTAGTTTTGTAGTTTGCTTTTAGAGTTAATAAAAGTAATTAAATAGTCACTGCCGTGAATAACTAATATTGAAGTTTTTGCAAGTAGCTAATGCTGCTAATTGGCGCTTATAGTTTATTGGGTTATGTGAACGGCCCGTCATTTTTTATTTTATGAGTGCGTAGAGAAAACCGGGCCATGTTCGAAATTTAAACTAAGTATGAAATTACTCTTAATAAAATTTAGAAATATCATAATTTTTTCTTCAAAATCAAATCCTAAAGTATGTGTTTTTGTTTTTAGTTTAATATAAAAGTAGAAAAAAATATTCATATCAATACAATAATGTATCTATTTTTCGGTTAGTGTTGTTGGAGTTTCAGTTGTTGGATTTTAAAGGGATTAAGTCTACTTTTTTAAGCGCTCTTGGTATTTCAGGTCTTTTTTTTGGTTTAATACACTTTGAGGCTTTATGGCAAGACAAACTAACAATTATAAATTATTTAGTATTTCCCTTACTTATTATTACAGCTGTATTTGCAACTCAGTTTAATCGAAGTCGCATTGCTATTTTGTGTTTATTATGGGGACTATATTTAATAAGTGAGCACTCTACTTTTACGTGGTCTAAATGGTTGGTTGGTAACTCCCAGTGGCTACTTTTATGCGGAGCAAGTTTATTACTGCTGCTTGCATTCATGAAAGATAGGGCTATCTTCTCAGTACACACCCTTACTCGTGTCGTACTTATTGTTTTTTGTGGTGGGATTACGTTTGCTTGGCTTAAAGTAAGTGGTAGTTTTATAGAGTTATTTCCTAACACTGAAACATGGAAACAGATAACGCCATATATCCCAATTTTTTTGCCATTAAGAGTAATTGGAATTGTATTATTATGGCGAAGCTTACGAAATCATGACTTAACACAAACGATATTACTAGTAACTTTTGTTGTTTGGTATTTAAATCAACTTCATGTAATTACATTACCTTGGTCTGTTATTGCGGTTGCCATGTCATCTATATATTTGTTGGCGGTAAGTACAGATTCATATTATTTAGCATACAGAGACGATTTAACGAGCCTTCCTACACGTCGAGCTTTAAACCAACTCGCATTGTCTTTAGGAAGAAAATACACAGTTGCTATGCTTGATATCGATCATTTTAAAAAGTTCAATGATACTTACGGACATGACATTGGTGATCAAGTACTAAAATTAGTTGCAGCAAAAATGGCAGGTGTAAAAGGTGGTGGTAAAATTTATCGCTATGGGGGAGAGGAGTTTACGGTAGTATTTCCTCGTAAATCTATAGAGCAAGCAATCCCTGAATTAGATGCCTTGAGGGAAAGTATTGCAACCTATGACATGGTTATACGAAATCCTAAACGGACTGACAAAAATTCCAGAAAATCAAAAAAGCCCAGTGACTATAAAACAGTTAATGTTACTGTTTCTATCGGTGTAGCACAAAGAGAGCCTAAGCAAACTTTTGATCAAGCCTTAAAAAATGCTGATTTAGCTTTATATAGAGCTAAGAAAAATGGCCGTAATAATGTAAGCAAATAACTTAAGTCACTTAAATATTAAGTTTTTTCATTTAAATATTTACTCGGAGAATGGCCATACCATCGATAAAAAGCACGATTAAACGAACTTTGATCTTGAAAGCCTAAGATATCTGTCAGTTCTATTAAAGGTATATTGCCTATTAAAGTATCTGCACGTTTTTTTCGTTCTTTTTCAAGTAACTGAACAAAGGTTAAATCTTGCTGTTTTAAGCGTCGTTGTAGCGTTCGGGGTGTTAAATTAAGCGCATCAGCTATGCCTATTAGGTTGCAGTTTTGCAAAGTAGTTTTAGCTGTAAGTAACTGATTAACTTTATCGTCAATACACTGCTGGCTTTTAAAGTTAGAGAGTTGCTGCTCTGACAATTGCTTAAAAGTAGAATTAATAATGGCGTTATCGGTTTTAAAGGGCAGCGTCAAATAATCGCTCGGAAAGCTAATTTGATTATATTCAGCACTGCTTTTTACAGGGCATTTAAACCATGATTCAAGGGCGCGCCTTTGCGATGGCAACCAATTATAAGTGAAACTAATACTACTTGGCGAAAGCGTTAAATTTATTAACTGGCGAATAACACTTACCCACGCGGTCATGTTTCGTAAAACAACATGCTCATTACAACTTTGGTGAGCAACCCAACGAATAGTTGCTGTATCAGTATTTAGTTCAAACTTGGCTTTACCAATATCAGCCACCAAGCTGTCGTAGCTTAACAATGCTTTAATGGCACTGCTTAAGTTATCGCTTGATTCAATTAAGTAACCTAAAACGCCGTAGTCAGCAGTGCGAATTTGCTGACCTAGGGTAAAACCAAAAAGAGGATCGTTAAGTGTTTTTTTGCCATAAACTAATAAGGCATTGTAACTATTTAAACTAATACGCGGCGCTAATTGATGGGTACGCTGATTACTAAATTCGTCAAAGCTAATAGCGTGCAAAGCCGTTTTAGTACTAATGCCTTGCGCTTGTAAGTAATCAAGAATACTTGAAAAGTAATGATCAGCTAATGTGTGCATTTGTCATCTAAAGCTAAAAAATAGTCGTGTATTAGCAAGTTTGCCACGTTAAATTTTTATATGCTAGTTGAATGCCTAATAACCTCTTGCTGTAAAAATGATACTTATAACAATTAAACAAACGCTTAATGCACAGCCAAAGCAAATAATAAGCACACTATTGGATCATCAACAGTTGCATCGATTTTTTAATGCCAAATTTACGCTGCTACAAGCACAAGACGAAGGGCAAATAGAAGGCGGAAAAGGATCTGTTAGGCAAGTGAAAATAGGTAAAATAACTTTTTCAGAGCAAATAATCAGTGCCGATCAAAATCAGATCAGTTACCAAATAGTAGGCGATAAACCAGTAGCTAATCATCGAGGCGACATATACCTCAGTGCAAATAAAGACATCAATACTTTAGTTACCGAACTTAACTATTGCATAAGCTGCTCAGCTCCATGGTGGATGCCAAATGCATTACTTAAATATGTTATTACAAAAGATATAACCCAAGCGTTAAACAATTTAAATAATTATTTTTTGGCGGGTAAAGTATGAACTCAGAAATTATTTTGCTCGCTCTTAGCCCGTTATTTTTGATATTTGTTTGCTGTGAGTTTATTAAGTTTAAGTGCTATTACGACATAAAAGATAGCCTAGCAAATACAGTGTTAGCGCTATTACACCAAGGCGCAGATGCTATTGTGTTACTGCTGTTAATGCCTTTATTTAATTGGTTGTATGACTATAGATTGTTTGATATTGAAGTGAGTGTGTTAAGTATTGCATTTGCATTTTTACTACAAGATTTTTTATATTATTGGTTTCATAAAGCATCGCATCATGTTCATTGGCTGTGGGCCGCGCATGTGGTTCACCACAGCTCAACTAAAATGAATTTCACCACCGCATTTAGGCAAAGCTTAATGTACCCCGTAGCCGGTATGTGGGTGTTTTGGCTACCTATGATTTTAATTGGATTTGAACCGCTAACAGTATTTAGCGTGGTTGCATTAAATTTAGCGTATCAATTTTTTGTACATACTCAAATAGTGGGTAAGTTAGGCTGGTTTGAAAAAGTATTTAATACGCCTTCGCATCATCGAGTTCATCACGCAATAAATGCAGGCTACCTTGATAAAAACTTTGCTGGTGTACTTATTATTTGGGATAAGTTATTTGGCACCTTTGTAGAAGAAGATAAATCAAAGCCTTGTAAATACGGCATTATAGGGCAGCTTAATAGCAATAACCCAGTCGTTATTACGTTTCATCAGTGGGAGCACTTATTGAAAAGTGTTTATAAGGCATCGGGAATAAAAGCTAAATGTAGAGTGCTATTTGGCTACCCTACAAGTAGCATTAAATATAAATAATATTGAGAAAGTTAAAAGTAAAACTGCATAGCTAAACTCATTGATGAATTATGGCTATGCCATTGAGCATGCTGTACTTTGCTGCGCAGCGATACATTGCGAGAAACAGCGTAATTCCATGTTATAGCTATTTCGCTGTGCTTACTTGCTGCGTTATCAGTTAGCCATAATATATTGCCAGTTAAAGCGAGTTTATGGTTATTGTTTATTTGCCAAATTACACCGGCTTCGCTGCCTATTCCTGTACTAAGTTGGTCGGTTATATCGCCTGTATTTAGCTCAAATTGACCAAGAATATAGCCGTGTACATTATTAGGATCGCCATAAGATTTACCATAACCTCCTTTTGTAAAAAAGCGGCCTAAACGTTTATTGTCACTTGGTTGTCGGTCAAAGCCCATTTTAAAGTTCCACGACCAGCTATCAAATACGCGGTTATCGGGTGCAAGCGACATAGCATCTAATAAGTAAAAATGTTCAATATCTGCATTTCCTTCGTCAGTAATAGCGGCTTCCAAATCAAAAAAACTAATTTGTGCACCCGCTATAAAACCTTCAGGCCTATCTAGTAAGTCATGATACGCAAGCCTATAACCAAAATTTGTAAGGTTTGCTTGGTTATTATTTTGTACCCTACCTAGCGATACTTTAGAAGAACCATGACCTTGCTCTGGGGAAGCAATAGGGCGGTTTGGCTTAGTAAATGGCGAAGCTACATTATATTTGCTGCGCATTAGGAGTAGCTTAGTTAGTCGCGGGGCAATTTCTTTACGATTTAATGCTTTATCGTAAAATTCAAAATTTAACCATTCATACGCCATTTCTAATATAGCGACTAATTGCGACTGTGAGTAATTACGAGTATTGAGAGAGCCACCTTGCATTAACTCTCTTGCATCATCAAGTTGTTCGTCAGTCATTTGAGTAGAGTAATGGTATAGCTTAGTGCCAAAAGCAGGGCGGTAATTAGGTGTTTGTAATAAGTTGTTATTTCTTAGTACTGCAACGGTATCTGATGGAATAGCTTGCATATTAAATGACGATGTTAAATCAAGGTCCTCTTGTGCAAGTTGTAATAATGCAAGTAATTGGTAAGAGCAGTTTTCATCAATAAAAAAGTAATCGAATGTAGCTAATTGTAGCTCCCACAAGTGCAATAAAATAAGCTCTACCTGTAGCTCTGATAAATTAAGTTTGTATTCCCAAATATCACGAGATTCTAAATCATTATATTCGCGTACTTTTTTATAGTACGGCATAAGCGAAAACTTACCTGGGTAGCTGCCAATCAAGCCTTTTAGTGCATACATAGCTGCGTTATCTGAGCCGTCTGGCTCTGCTGCAAAATTAACGGCGAATGCGAGCAACTCTTTATGGCGAGTCTGATCTTTTGCATCAATACGAAGTAAAGTGTGGCCAAACATTGATGATGGGCTATTCATAAATGCAGTTGGAAAAACTAACGTAACCCCTTTAGGGTTTATTATTTTTTGCCACGCCTGTAGTTCTGGGCAATTAAGTTCGGGCCAGTTATTTTTAACTTTTGTTTTTAGCCATTTATAACGTGCAGGAAACTGACAACGATATTGTGCTGTTTTTGGGTGAGTATTTTTACCACTAAATGCGGCTATAGTGGCTTTTAGTTCGTCATATGGGCTTGTTTTACCTGAAGGAGATAAAAAAAACTCAGCACTGTCTACTTCACTTTTCCAATCACCTAATGTGGCCAAGCGGTAGTGACCTAATTTAAGCCAGTAAGGGTGTGTTGCTAATGTATTTGTTTCAATACTTTGAGCGTTTGAGTAAGTACTAAAAAGTGCGAGCAGTAAACCAAATAATATTTTTTTCATAATCACTAAATTACAAAAGCCGCTAGAGAAATACTCCAGCGGCTTTATTTATACGTATAAAACCGGCTAATTTAGCTGATTAAGAAAGAGTATAAGAAGCAAGTTGTGCGTTACTTGCAAGAACAGTGTTTAGGTTTTCTAAAACTGTTTGTGAAGTCACGTTTTCAGAAGTAAATACTGAAGAAAACTGTGCTTGAGCAAGCTTATTGAACGCTGCTTTATCTTGATCTGCAACACCCCAAGCTTCAGCTAGAGTAGCTAAAGTTTCGCCTTCACCTTTTGACATATCACGAGCAAGTTGCTCCATGTTACCGTCAATGAATAAAGCGATTTTTTCTGAAGAAGTTACTGTACCAGTACCATCACAACCAAGAGTACCAAAAGTGATACCAAAAGTTTGGTTACCAGATGTACCATTTGTTGTAGCGCCTAAAATTTTAACGCCTTTACCTTGCTGACCAGCAAATAACATAGAACCAAGACCACAACCAATATCTTGGTCAGCCATTGCGTTTGAGAAAGGAAGTAAAGATAGAGCTGCTACTGCGATTAGTTTTTTCATTTTCATAAATCCGTATATGATTGTCTTTATTTAGAGTAAATAAAGTTCACGGAAGATTTTAGCAGACTTGCAGAGAAAAGGAACAGGCTAAAATATGAATATTTTACACTCTAATTTTTAAATATATTAAAGTTAATGTCAGGATGAAAATTAGCCTAATTTCACTTTTTATTGAACTGGTGGCGGTTTTTTACTTCTTGGGGCGCCTAATAAAATACAAGTATGGCAAATGCATACAGATAAAAACGCACTAATACCCAATGCACCGCCATAACCGTCAAGTTTTGGTACAAGGAATTCAAATAATACTGAAAACAAAATAGATGAGCTTGCTACAGTATAAATACCAAATCGATGTGGGGCGCTCATACCTATGAATGTGCCGCCAAAAAATACAATTGCGTATAAATCGGGGTTTAAATTTAAGGCGCTAAAAATTAAATAAGCAATAATAGACAGTGAAGATGATGCTCTTATACCATCAAAGCGGCTATGTTTAGCTAAATAAAATGTTAAAAAAGCTCCAAGCAGTACAAGTAATGGATATTCAATACTCATAATACAATTCCTTTGGCTAATACAAAAAGTGCCACGCTTGCAAAAGCTACACTGCCAAGCTTGCCACCAAAACCTGTAAACATATTAATAGTAAGCACATACAAACTTGAGCCAATAAGCGAAATAATAGCAATTTCCCAGTAACTGGTAATTAAATGAGTTGAACACATACCTGCAAAGCTACCAGCATAAATTGCAGCATACGGATGGTTTTTATAATGTGCAGGAAAAGGAATAAACGAGCCAATAAGCCCCGTTAGCGCAGCAGAAATCACTAAAGGTAATGCAAAAGTAGTGTGCATAGCAAAGCAAGCTACAAAGCCTAAAAAGAAAGTGATGAATTTTAAAAATAAGAATTTAATCATAGCGGCGCATTTTAAACTAATCCTTTTGCGCTTTCTAATACTCTCTAACAAATAAATGTTATAAGTAATTACAAACTTTAAAAACGTGTTTTTTAAACGGCTTTTAGGTATTAAATATGCTTAATAGTGCCGCTGTTAATGTTCTATAAATCACAAGTTATGTATAATGGCGATAATTTAATGTATTAAAGTGTTAACCAAGGGTTATTTATGTCTAACTGTTTACATCTGGCTATTCCGGCTGGCAATTTAAAAGTGGCTAAAGCGTTTTATTGTGACGTACTAGGCTGTAAAACGGGCAACAGTGAAGAAGGTCGCTGGGTAGATATAGATTTTTGGGGTAATGAACTTACCTTACACCAAAGCGTTGAGCGCCTACCAACAGTTCGCCATGATGTAGATATGGGAGCTGTAGCAGTACCTCACTTTGGGATTCACTTATCTGAAGATGAATTTAACGGGTTAAAAAAACGTATTGAAGATGCGGGTATTGAATACCTAGATAAACCATACCGTCGTTTTATTGGTGATGAGTTTGAACAAGAAACGTTTTTTATTGAAGATCCAAATGGCAATGTGCTTGAAATGAAAACAATGGTAAACCCTGACGTTTTATTTAAAAAAGTATAAATATTACTTTGCTCATAAGGCTAAAAAGCCACCTTATTGAGTAATGTTGATTGTTTTCGATCGTTGTTCGACATTTCAAACTTTTTAAAGTAGGCCCTAACAATTGTTAGAGCCTACTTTTATATGCCTGTTAAAGCCAGCTACTGAAATTAAGTACTGTGGTTAAGTAGTGATTTTAGTTTGCCAGGCTTAATTGGCTTACTTAAATAATGAATATTAGCGGCTTTGGTTTCTTGTTTAAGCTCGGTGTCGCGCACTGCGGTAATTAAAATAGCGGGTACTTGGCTTTGCCAAATTTCGCGCAGGGTTTTAATTAGCGTTATCCCATCGCAATCACTACCTAATTGATAGTCCATTAAAATAACATCGGGTGCACCGTTTTCTTTAGCGTGCGCCAGTACATTATTTACATTATCAAATAGTGTGTAATTAGCTTGCCACTTTTTAAGTAAGCTTGCCATTGCTGCTAGGTTTTCAGGGTCGTCGTCTACGGCAACAATATTAATTGCTGCACGGTTTTCTATTAAGCTGTTTGTAGTACTTTTTTGTTGTACAAACTGCTCGTCTCCATAAGGTACTTCAATACTAAAACGGCTACCTTTATTAGGCTCAGAATGCACATCAAGCGGCAAACTTAATAAATCAGCCATACGTTTTACAACACCTAATCCTAAGCCTACGCCTTTGTTATCGCCCGACTCAACACGGTAAAAGTCGTTAAATATTTTAGCTTGCTCTACTTCGCTAATACCAGGGCCTGTATCCCATACTTCTATTCGTAAATTGTGTTTACGGTTTCTACAAGCAATTAATACACGGCCATTATCGGTGTATTTAACTGCATTAGAGACCAAGTTTTGAATAATTCGGCGTAAATAGGTTATATCGCTGTGCACAATTTGCTGGTGTGAACGCACACTAAGCTTAAGGCCTTTATCACTTGATAAAATAGCGTATTCACTTTGCAGTGGCGCTAAAATATCTTCAATATAAAAGTGGCGAGGGGTTGGGGTCATAGCGCCTTGTTCTAGCTTGGCTATTTCAAGTAGTGCCGACATTAAGTGCACGGTTGAATCGAGACTGTCGCCTAATTTTTCAAAGCTGTTTTGGTTAGTGCTGTCGAGTTGCTTTTCGTCAATGGCAGCAAGGTATAAACGTGCTGCGTTTAACGGCTGTAAAATGTCGTGGCTCGCCAGTGCTAAAAAGCGCGTTTTACTGTCGTTGGCTTGCTCTGCTTCTCGTTTTGCTAAAGTAAGTGCTTGCTCGGTTTGTACACGGCTATCTATTTGAGCTTGTAAGTCTCTATTAATGGTTTGCACTTCTTGAGTTCGCGCTTCTATGCGGTTTTCAAGATCCATGTTTACTTCTTCAAGCGCATTTTGCGTACTTATGTGATTGGTAATATCTGAAAAGCTGGTAACAAATCCGCCATCGGGCAGCGGATTACCAATCATTTCGTATACTTGGCCATTACGACGGTGGCGAATAAAGTGATGCGAGCTGCCGTATTTTAAATGCTGCACACGTTTTTCTACTTGGCGTTCTATTTCGCCAGGGCCACATTCACCTCGATTAGCGTTGTATCTAATAATATCTTCTATGGGTTGGCCTACTTCTAAAAATCCTTCAGGGTAGCCGAACATTTCGCTGTAGCGTTTATTCCAAGCTACTAGCTTTAAATCTTTATCGACAACTGAAATACCATGGCTTAAATTTTCGAGTGAGGTAAATAACAGATTTTGATTAAATTGCAGCGCTTGTGTGGTTTCGTCAAAAAAGTTTACAACTTCTTCAAACGCCATACGCTTACCCGACGATACCGTATGTATTAATGCTTGTGCGGAAGATGCGCCAAGCACGCCTGTTAACGCGCGTTCGCAGTAGGCTATAAATTCAGGCTCTGGGTGTGCGTTGTTATCGCTTAAGTGATGGGCGAGTGCGTAATGCGCCAATACTTGTTGGCTGCGCTGAATACCTAAAAAGGTTTGCAGTAGTATTTTAAAGTCGTAAACAGTGGCTTTTACGTCTTTATTTAAGCGCCTTGATAAAATAGCCTGATCTTTAGGGTTAACAAAAGCAGCTGCCTGAATCTTATCAATTAAGCGCTCCTCAGCCCCAAGTGAAAAACTAATATAACACCCAATATTGGCAAACAAAGCTATCAAGGTTCCACGCGTTATAAGCGTTTGTTGTAGCTCGCTATCAAGCGTTGCTCCGGCATCGAGTATTGGCAGCATTAAAAATAGTACCCAGCAAATAAAGCCCGCTACTAAACCTGCATAAACCCCATAAGCATGGCCTTTTCGCCAGTATAAACCGCCCACAATAGCGGGTAATAATTGAGTAACAAGTGAAAAAGCAACTAAGCCCATACTTGCCAGTGCGCTGCTATGGCCAAACCATTGCTGATAGAAATAGGCCAAAATTAATATGCCTGCAATAGCAAAGCGCCTTACAAGCAAAATACGAGACTTATAACTGGTGGTAATTAAGTTGCGTTTAAATTTACGACGTAGCATTAGGGGTAATACCACATCGTTTGAAATCATCGTGCTTAGCGTCAGTGTTGCTACCACTATCATTGCGGTGGCGGCCGATAGTCCACCTATAAATACAAAGGTGGTTAAAAAGGCGTTGTCGTTAATTAACGGTAGGGCAAGTACAAAGCTATCTGGCGAATAGCCGCTGCCAATTTCAGGATGAATTGCCGCAGTCGCAATAGGTAAAATCATTGCGGCAGTTAATAGTAAATACAGCGGAAAAGCCCAGCGAGCGGTAAGTAAGTGGCGTTTGTTTTGATTGTCGACCACGGTTACATGAAACTGGCGTGGTAAACATATAATAGCGGCCGCAGCCATTAAAGACTGGCCAATAAAGTTAAAACTAAAAAAGTTAAAGTCGCTCCAATGGGCCCAAATCGACTCGGTTACTTTATTTGAAGTAGGCTCTGGCATATTAAATAAGGTGTAAACAGCAAGGCTTGCTACAGCAATAAGTGCAATAAGTTTAATCATTGATTCAAACGCGACAGCAAGCATTAACCCAGAGCGATACTCTGTTACGTCCACTTTGCGGGTACCAAAAAATATTGCAAATAAGGCCATAATTAATGTTGCAGAAAGCGCGAGCATATCGCCTGATATTTTATTACTGTTTTGCAAAAGTAAAAAGCTGGTACTAAGCGCTTTTAATTGCAGTGCAATGTAGGGAATAGTCGCCAGTAAGGCGATTACAGTAACCATAATCGCGGTAGTTTGGCGTTTGCCGTAACGAGCTGAAATAAAGTCAGCAATAGTGGTTATGTTTTGTTTTTTGCTTACCAGTACCAGCTTACGTAAAAACCCTTGGCCGAATAAAAACAGCAGCGCAGGGCCCAATAATATTGGCAAATAACTCCAACTGCTGGTAGCGGCTGTACCCACTGAGCCGTAGTAAGTCCAAGAGGTACAGTAAATCCCAAGTGAGAGTGAATACACAAAAGGGTGATGGCTAATACGCTTTGCCAAAGGGGTTGTTTTATCGCCCCAATTGGCGAGCCAAAACAGCATACCTATATAACTTAAAGCAACAATAATGAGTACGGCAGTCATGTTGTTATTAAACCTTATTATTTTAAATAGTCCCTCAACCCTATGAGGGATTAACACAATACCAGAACTGAGGTTAAGTGTGAGGCTTGAATTTAAAATAAAACTTTCATTTTATTTCTATCTTATTGAATATTAATAACAAAAATAAAATCATCTCAAGCATTAGACTAATGTCGCATTAATAATCAACTTACCAATTTAATAGTAAAGCCAATTCAAAAAATTAAGCTAACCAATTGAAATAAAATGAAAATGTATAAAATACGTTTGAATGATAAATACAGTTTACGTAAACGTTAACAGGCTGTTACGACTATGGTCTCAATTCAATATGTAACCAGCGTTGCTAAATTGGTAAGCGAAGATAAAAAACCACTCATCGCGATATTGCGGTGCTTAAAGGGGAAAACAAAAATGGCTTTTAAAGATGAAGAACAAGCAAAAGCTTATTGGGCAGAAAACATTTCGCTGTTATTTAAACTGTTAGCAGTGTGGTTTATCGTGTCTTTCGGCTTTGGCATATTACTGGTTGATGTACTTAATGAAGTACGTTTTTTTGGGTTTAAACTTGGCTTCTGGTTCGCCCAGCAAGGCGCGATTTATACCTTTGTTGCTTTGATTTTTGTGTACGTTTTCAAAATGAATACGTTAGATAAAAAATACGGCGTAGACGAATAGGAGCTAAGCAATGGATGTTCAAACACTCACGTTTATAATTGTTGGTTTAAGCTTTGCGCTTTATATCGGCATAGCAATTTGGGCCCGTGCGGGTTCAACTAAAGAGTTTTATGTAGCAGGCGGCGGCGTACCTCCTCTTGCTAATGGTATGGCAACGGCTGCCGATTGGATGAGCGCCGCGTCGTTTATTTCAATGGCGGGTATTATTTCGTTTGCAGGTTACGATGGCAGTGTTTACTTAATGGGGTGGACAGGTGGTTATGTACTATTAGCCATGTGTTTAGCGCCTTACTTACGTAAATTCGGCAAGTTTACTGTGCCAGACTTTATTGGCGACCGTTACTATTCACGCACTGCGCGTTTAGTAGCAATTGTATGTGCCATATTCATTTGTTTTACTTACATTGCAGGGCAAATGCGTGGTGTAGGCGTCGTATTTTCACGCTTTTTAGAAGTAGAAATTGAAACCGGTGTTTACATTGGTATGGTGATTGTATTCTTTTATGCGGTACTTGGCGGCATGAAAGGCATTACCTACACACAAGTAGCGCAGTATTGTGTACTTGTATTTGCCTACCTTGTACCTGCTATTTTTATTTCGATGATGATGACGGGTCACTTCTTCCCACAAACCGGTTTTGGTGCCACATTAATTGGCAGCGACGGCGTGTACGTACTTGATAAATTAGACGGCTTAAGCGCTGAACTTGGTTTTGCGCAATATACCGAAGGCTCTAAGAGCATGATAGACGTGTTCGCTATTACTGGCGCGTTAATGGTAGGTACTGCTGGTTTACCACATGTAATTGTTCGCTTTTTCACTGTGCCTCGCGTAAAAGACACGCGTATTTCTGCAGCATGGACACTTGTGTTCATCGCGATTGTTTATACTACAGCACCTGCAGTTGCAGCTTTTGCTCGCGTAAACATGGTTGATACTATTAATGGTAAAGACGGTAGCGGTACAGCTTACGCAGAAGCACCAGGATGGATTAAAAACTGGGAACGCACAGGTTTAATTACATTTAATGATAAAAACGGCGATGGCAAAATGTTCTACACGGCGGGTAAAATCACCGATCCGAACAGTGCTAACGAAGTAAACGTAGACCGCGACATTATGGTATTAGCTAATCCAGAGATTGCTAACTTACCAGCATGGGTAATTGCACTTGTAGCTGCTGGTGGTATTGCCGCTGCACTTTCTACAACAGCAGGTTTACTACTGGTTATTTCGACCTCCGTTTCGCACGATTTACTCAAGCGAACCCTCAAGCCCGATATTACCGACAAGCAAGAGTTACTTGCAGCGAGGTTGGCAGCCATGGTCGCTATTGTTATCTCCGCGTACTTTGGTATTAACCCGCCTGGGTTTGTGGCATCGGTAGTGGCATTTGCATTCGGCTTGGCGGCAGCGAGTTTCTTCCCAGCAATTATTATGGGTATATTCTCTAAAACAATGAACCGCGAAGGCGCAATTGCAGGCATGGTAACGGGTATTGGCTTTACCGCTGCGTATATCATCTTCTTCAAGTTTGTTAGCCCAGAGCTAAACAGCCCTGAAAACTGGTTCTTAGGTATTTCGCCTGAAGGTATTGGCTTAATTGGTATGATTATTAACTTTGGAGTAGCTGCAATTGTTCTTAAGTTTACTAAACCTACACCGGTTGAAATTCAAGAAATGGTTGAAAGCATTCGTAACCCTAAAGGGTCTGCAGAAGCACACGACCACTAGGCTACAATTTATAGATATAGTTTACAAAACATAAAGCACCAAAAGCCCGACTTTAGTCGGGCTTTTTATTTGTTTAATAAATAAGTACATTAGATTGGTACATCATCATTTAAAGAGCGAATACAATGAGTGTAGAACAACAAGAAATAGCCCAATACGTTTGTCTGCAAGCGCCTTTTACACTGCTTGATAGCAGCGCATACGAATATTTTGTAAATCATCTTGATATTATTTACCTCACCCGCGAAAACCAAACTCAGTGGTTACAAAGTGAAAACCCTAAACTGTTTTTAATTCGCTCTGGTTTGTATGACCTAGTTGATGGCAAGGGCGATGTTGTTACACGCTTGGCGCAAGGTGATTATTTTGGTTTTCCGTCGCTGTTAACCGGCGAGGCAATTCAAAATAGGTTAGAAGTACAAAAAGAGGGCATTGTGTATATGCTCTCTCAAACGCACTTTGATTTTTTACGCAGAGAATATAAATTGTTTGAGCAATACTTTGTACGCGCTCATGCTAACCGGTTGTTGTCATCGCATTATAAAAGTAAAAACGATAGTTGGTCTGAGCGTAAAATATCAGAGCTGATGACCCGCACCGCCATTACGCTTACGCCCGATGCAAGTATTAGGCAAAGCGCTAAAAAAATGAAAGAGCATGGCGTGTCGTCAATAATGATAACGCAGCACGCGCACTTAGTAGGGGTGGTAACAGACCGCGATTTACGTAATCGAGTACTTGCCGACGAGGTAGATCCACAAGATGCAGTAAGCAGTATTATGACCGCCAAGCCCAAGTTTATATTTGAAAATAACCGGGTGTTTTCAGCGCTGCACTTAATGCTTAAATATAATATTCATCATTTGCCTGTGCTTGACGAAAGTCACAACCCGATAGGGATGATAACCAGCACCGATTTACTACGCCAACAAAAAAGCGACCCCGTACAGCTTATTGGGCGCATATATAAAGCGCATACTGTTACTGATTTAAAACGCTACGCTAAAGAAATTCCCGAACTTTTGCGTGGTTTTTCGTACAACATTGACGACATATCGCTAATTGGTAAATTACTCAGTGGTTTAACCGATGCGCTTACATCGCGCCTGATTCACTTATTTCAAGAAGAGCATGGCGCAGCGCCAACCAGCTTTAGTTTTATTTGCTTTGGCTCGCAAGCACGCGAAGAACAAACCCTGCATTCAGATCAAGACAACGGCTTGTTACTCCCTAACGACTTAACCACCGAGCAACACGCTTACTTTAAAAGTATGGGGGAGTTTGTATGTGAGAATTTAGTTGAGTGCGGCATTAGGCGTTGCCCAGGTAATATTATGGCAAGCAGTGATGAGTGCCGAATGAGCGTAAACGATTGGAGCGAGCGCTTTTTTAAATGGATAAAAAGCCCCACACCGAATGCAATGCTTAACTGTAAGATATTTTTTGACCTGCGATTTATTGAAGGTTCAAATGCTTTATATACCGCTTTTTGCGAGCAATTAATTCGTATATCGCGTAACGACTTATTCTATGCCGCAATGGCAACCGACATAAGCAGCAACAGCGTGCCAATTGGTTTATTTAATAAATTTAAAACCGAAAAAACAGATCAAAATAATAAATACATAGATTTAAAAAAACGTGGTGTCGTAATTATAAATGACATAGTGCGGTTATACGCTTTAAAAGCGGGTATTAGGCGCGCCAACACACAAGAGCGGTTGGATGCACTACTAAAACATAAACTGATCAGCAAAGAAGATATATACAACCTAAAAGACTGCTGGCGGTTCTTAACGCAGCTTCGTTTGAGTACACAAATAAACGAAGAGGGCTTACCGAGTAATTGCATTAACCCTAATAAATTAAACTCACTAGAGCGCCATCAACTAAAAGAAGCGTTTTACCTTGTTAAACAAGCGCAGCAAGCCGCCGCGTTTAAGTTTGCTCGCGGCAGTTTATAATGATGGATTACTAACATGGTAAAAAAGCTGCTCACTCGGTATTTAAAGCGCCGTAAATTACTAGGTAAAAATGCCTTACAACAACGTTATTTGGTGATTGATTTAGAGCTCACTGGGCTTGATGCAAAGCAGCACGAAATTGTATCGGTAGCGTGGGTGATAATAGATAACCAATGTATAAAAATGAGCGAGTCACAGCACATTATAAATAAAGACGTAAAAAGCCTTGAGCAAAGTCCTGTTTTTCATGGAATTAGCGATGATGCTATAACAAAAGGACAGAGCTTGTGCAGTATATTAACGCAATTGAGCTGCCATTTTAGCGACTGTATTTTAGTGTTTCATAATGCCATGCTCGATTGGGGGTTTTTAAAAATAGGGCTTAAAAATGCCAATATAACTATACGTCCTAAACTTATAATCGACACACTCCATATTGAACAAAAGCGCTTACTCCATCATTCAACTGAAATAAAACAAGACGATTTAACCCTTAATACATGCCGCACACGTTATGAGTTACCAAGCTATCATTGCCATCATGCACTGACCGATGCACAAGCCACCGCCGAGTTACTGCTAGCCCAGTGCCATCAAATAAGCCGTGGCAAAGAGTTAAAAGTAGCCGAGTTGACGTAGATTGGCTGTAGGCGGGGCTTTATGCCGCGCGAGATAAACTCCCGCCTACAGTAAAGGACAGTTTACTTTTATTGTTGTCCGTATAACTATAGGTACGGTTGCGTAATCATTATCTAACTAATCACTTCAAGGAACGATCATGAAGCTCATCACTACTATTTTCTTAACCTTATTCCCACTCATCACTTTTGCTAATTCAAGCTTACCTACAAGCCGTCAAATTTCGGTTCAAGGTAGTGCAGAGGTGCTTGCCAATCCTGATATCGCTAAAATACTATTTCAAATTATAAGTATTAAAAACGAACCTTTAGCAGCTAAGAACGATCTTGATAATAAAGTTAATTTACTAATTGACGGACTAAATCAATTTGAAATAACTGCCGATGATGTAGTTGCCTCAAGTGTTAAAGTTGAAAAAACGGGTATGGATTACATTGAAACAGGGCATCAAGCTCCCGCTGAATACGCAGCTATAAGGACCTTTGAAGTAACACTAAAAAATATTGAAAGAGTGAATGATTTAAGTGATTTTTTATTGAGTTTAAAAGTAAATGCGATTCAAAATACTGAGTTTTTATCTTCAAAAGCTGAGCTGTTACAAGCACAAGCTACACAACAAGCACTTAATAACGCAAAAGAAAAAGCAAATGTGCTTGCTAACTCCTTTGGTACAAAAGTGGGTGAAGTACGGACTATTAGCTCAACTCAAAAAAGCGTTTACAGTGGCTTTGGTGCAGCGGTTAAAAAAATAGATAGAGTAAATCCAATGAGCGATTCATTTCCTAAAGCTCGCAAAAATTATTTACAACAAACGGTAAGCTTTAAATCATCAATAAACGTGGTGTTTGATTTAGAGGTAAATGAATAAGCTAAAATTTTCATTCCAAATACACTTTCGTACTGTAAGCTGGCTTTAAGTTTTTGATTAATTTGAAGGTAACCATATTATGAGCGATGAAAATAACACGTTAAAAGCACAAACTGAGGCAAAAATAGCAGCAGGGCGTAAAGGTAATCCTGATTTTATGAAAGGTGTTGATGAAACGATTGCACAAGCAAAAGCGTTTCAACAAGATGCTAATGCACTTGATTTAAACCAAATCGCACCAAGTTTTGAGTTACCAAATCAACATGGTCAATCGGTGCAGTTAACCGAGTTACTTGCTAAAGGGCCTGTACTTGTTACTTTTTATCGTGGAAGTTGGTGTCCGTACTGCAATTTACAGCTCAAAGCGCTTCAAGCACGTTTACCTGAAATTCACGAATTAGGCGCACAATTAGTGGCTATTAGCCCGCAAGTACCCGATGGCTCACTTAGTGATGATGAAATAAGTAAAATGGATTTTTTAGTGCTGAGTGATCAAAATGCGGATGTAGCAGCAAGCTACGGCGTAGCATGGCAAGTACCCACATTTTTACTAGAGCATATGCGAGTAGACAGAGGCCTAGATTTAGAGTCGGTTAACAATGGCAATAGTAGTGTTTTACCGATCCCTGCCACCTTTGTTTTAGATAAACAAGGTAAAGTGACTTGGCGTTATGTTGATGTTGATTATCGTACTCGTTCTGAGCCAGAAGATATAATTAACGCATTGAAAAATTTAGTATAAAAAACTTAATTTAAAAAGTCAGAACCATCGAAGAGCTTGCAATGCGTAAGCTCTTTAACCTTAATTTAAAGTTTCTAATGCTACCCTCTTATAATAATGCTCAAGGTCGATTACAATACAGCCATCTAAAAGGCGTATTGCCTTTATCTGCACGCTAAAAGAGTGGATTTTATATTTCATGGCAATCAAACTTGCAATTAATGGTTTTGGTCGTATTGGTCGAAATATTGTCCGCGCGTTATACGAGTCTGGTTTGAGCGACGATATAAAAATTGTTGCGATTAACGAACTTGCTGATCCTGAAGCTATTGCTCATTTATTAAAATACGACACATCCCACGGTCGTTTTTCTTTTCCTGTAAAACTTGGTGAAGACACCATTAGTGTTGCAGGCGATACCATTGCACTTTTTTGTGAAGAAAACCCAATTGAATTACCTTGGCAAACGCTCGATGTAGACGTTGTACTTGAATGTACGGGTGTTTATCACTCGCGTGAACATGCGCAGTTACATATTACTGCAGGCGCTAAAAAGGTGTTGTTTTCGCATCCGGCTGATAACGATGTTGATGCTACGATTGTGTATGGCATTAACGACGATGAGCTTAAAAGCGAGCACACAATTGTGTCTAACGGCTCGTGTACAACTAACTGTGTTGTGCCGGTTATTAAAGTATTAGATGATGCATTTGGTATTGAGTCGGGCGCTATTACAACTATTCATGCGTCGATGAACGATCAACAAGTGATTGATGGTTATCATCATGATTTACGCCGTACTCGCGCTGCAAGCCAATCAATTATTCCAGTTGATACAAAGCTCGCCCGTGGTATAGACCGTATTTTACCTAAATTTAAAGGCCGTTTTGAAGCCATCGCCGTACGTGTACCGACTATAAATGTCACGGCAATGGATTTAAGTGTAACGGTTAATACCGATGTAGATTTAAACGCAGTAAATAACGCACTTAAAGCACAAGCAAAAGACCGCTTAGAAGGTATTTTAAGTTATACCGAAGAGCCGCTTGTGTCGGTTGATTTTAATCACGACCCACATTCTTGTATTATTGATGGCACACAAACACGTGTTAGTCACAAACGACTGATAAAGTTATTAGTGTGGTGTGATAACGAATGGGGTTTTGCTAATCGTATGCTCGACACAGCGCGTGCTATGATGGCAGTGAATAAGTAATTTATTAATATAATAATTTTAAACGTATTTTTCAGGTTCAGTATCGTTAACTAAGGAGATGTTCATGTCGGTCATAAAAATGGCAGATTTAGATTTAAACGGCAAACGCGTATTAATTCGTGAAGATTTAAATGTACCAGTTAAAGCAGGTAAAGTGACGTCAGATGCGCGTATTCGTGCAGCACTACCTACTATTAAATTAGCGCTTGATATGGGTGCTAAAGTAATGGTTATGTCACACCTTGGCCGTCCTACGGAAGGGGAATACGATGAAGCGTTTTCGCTAGCACCTGTAGCTGATTACTTAAACGATGCCCTTGAGCAAACTGTACGTTTAGAAAAAGATTACCTAAACGGTGTTGATATTGCTGATAACGAAGTTGTTGTTTTTGAAAATGTGCGCTTTAACAAAGGCGAGAAGAAAAACGACGAAGCGTTATCTAAGCAACTTGCAGCACTGTGTGATGTATATGTAATGGATGCATTTGGTACGGCTCACCGTGCACAAGCATCTACGCATGGCGTTGGCTTATTTGCTGATGTGGCGTGTGCAGGTCCTTTATTATCGGCTGAACTAGAAGCGTTAGGCAAAGCACTTGATAACCCAGCTCGTCCATTAGTGGCGATTGTTGGTGGTTCTAAAGTTTCAACTAAGCTAACCGTTTTAGATTCACTTTCTAAAATTGTTGACCAATTAGTTACCGGTGGCGGTATTGCAAATACCTTTATTGCTGCATCAGGTAGCCCAGTTGGTAAATCGCTTTACGAACCAGATTTAATGGATGAAGCGAACCGTTTATGTGCTGCAGCGATTGCTAATAATGGTGAAATTCCGGTACCGACTGACGTAGTTGTTGGTAATGAGTTTTCTGAATCTGCTGTAGCTACGCTTAAAGATGTAAGCGAAGTAACAAGCGACGATATGATTTTTGATATTGGTCCTGATACAGCGAGCAAGCTTGCAAAAATTATTGCAAATGCGGGCACTGTTGTATGGAATGGCCCTGTTGGCGTGTTCGAGTTTGACCAGTTTGGTAATGGCACACGTGCTATTGCACAAGCAATTGCTAACTCAAATGCGTTTTCAATTGCTGGTGGTGGTGATACCTTAGCCGCAATTGATAAATACGGCATTGCCGATAAAGTTTCTTATATTTCTACTGGTGGTGGTGCGTTCTTAGAGTTTTTAGAAGGCAAAAAACTTCCAGCAGTTGAAATGCTAGAGTCGCGCGCTAAGTAATTTTAGTAGCGTAAGGTGAGGGGGTAATAGCCCTCACCGACAATTAATTATTAAATACCTCTCACCCTAATTTAATAGTTAATTTAGACGGAATATTACTGCAAAGCAGTGGTTTTTCGTGGCGTTGTTATAACGCCAAACTAACACATCCGTTCAAACTAGATGGTAGGGAACTACTGTCGATAAATTGGAGAATACCCAATGGCTTTAATCAGTATGCGACAACTTTTAGATCATGCAGCAGAGCATGGTTACGGCGTACCTGCTTTTAACGTTAACAATCAAGAGCAAATGCGCGCAATAATGGAAGCGGCTGACAAAACAAACAGCCCAGTAATCGTTCAGGGATCAGCTGGCGCACGTGCTTATGCTGGTGCTCCATTTATTCGTCATATGATTTTAGCAGCCGTTGAAGAATGGCCACATATCCCCGTTGTTATGCATCAAGATCACGGCACATCGCCAGGTGTATGTCAGCGTTCAATTCAGCTTGGTTTTTCATCAGTAATGATGGATGGCTCGTTAATGAGCGACGGTAAAACCCCTTCAAGCTACGAATACAATGTAGAAGTAACGCGCGAAACTGTTGCTATGGCTCATGCTTGTGGCGTATCGGTTGAAGGCGAGCTAGGTGTACTTGGTTCACTGGAAACAGGTGAAGCTGGCGAAGAAGATGGTGTTGGCGCTGAAGGTATACTAACCACTGAGCAAATGCTAACAGACCCTGAAGAAGCGGCTGACTTTGTAAATAAAACACATGTTGATGCACTTGCAATTGCCTGTGGTACTTCGCATGGAGCTTATAAATTTACTCGCCCACCAACAGATGACATTTTAGCGATTGACCGCATTAAAGCTATTCATGCACGTATTCCTAACACGCATTTAGTGATGCATGGTTCATCTTCAGTTCCACAAGAGTGGTTAGAAATTATTAATCAGTACGGTGGCGAAATTCCAGAAACTTATGGTGTGCCAGTTGAACAGATTGTTGAAGGCATTAAATTTGGTGTTCGTAAGGTAAATATTGATACCGATTTACGTTTGGCATCTACCGGTGCAATTCGCCGTCATATGGCGCTTAACCCATCTAACTTTGATCCACGTAAATACCTAGCTGAAGCTACAAAAGCAATGACAGAGATTTGTGTTGCGCGCTATAACTCGTTTGGTACTTCTGGTCAGGCTAGTAAAATTAAGCCAATTTCACTTGATGAAATGCACCTTAAATACTTAAGCGGCGAACTAGACCCTAAAATTAGATAATAGATCAATTTATAATTGATCATTATTAGGGCCTGTTTATCTTTCGAGGTTAAATTTGCAGCAGTATGTTTGGTATTTAGGCAAGGCAGAGCCTATGCAGTGTGGTTATTCCCCATAAATAGGCGATAACGTGGAATAAATGCCAAACATGCGCTGCCCGAAGGGTTCTGCCTAGGGGCAATTTACTCTTTGTTGCTCGGTTTTTACTTAGCCCGCTAGGTTACAAACCTCACGCCGCGATTAAATCGCCCCTAGATTGAACAAATTTTAATCCTGAAAGGTCAACAGGCCCTAAGCCAGTAACTTTGTTGCTGGCTTTTTTAATGTCAGCCCTTTTTATATTGTAGGTTACGGCTTCTATTGATCAGATCGCTGTACTATCAACGCCGTACTATGGGATCACGCATTTACTAACACAGCCTTTTCGGATCATTACTTTACTAAGCCAAATACACTTTAATGCTATTTTGGGCTCTGAGATAATTTGATCGTTATTTATTTGTATAAACAATCAACAACTTATGGCTTTGACTAGGTACAACTCTGATCTGAGAGTGGATCGGCTTGGTAAAAATATGATCCTTTATTTAGGGCTTAGTAAAATTTAGATCTATTTTTAAACGTATTGATTGTTACACAGGCGGGTTTATTGATTTTAAAATGGCTTTAAAGCTGCTTTTAAACGATCGATCTGTAAAAATGTCTTGGTTAGTAAAACAATGATCCCAACTAATTTTGTATTATTTAATGATTTAACTAGCGACAAAAAGCAGATAATTTCAAAAATTAGCTATTTTATAAATTTATCGTAAATCTCTTTTTATTACGTTAAATATTAAAAAGGTTTTAAAAATATGACGTTAATGAGGTTTTTTGTCACTAATTTGTGTTTTTTTTACCACCATTTTAATTTACACGTTACACTTTCATAAAAATGTCATACTTAGTCATAATAATGAAAACTAATTCGATAGCGTAAGAGATAAATTGGAATGTCACGTAAAGTACTAGTCGTAGATGACGAAGCTCCTATCAGGGAGATGTTGGTTTTTGTTTTAGAGCAAAATGGATTTCAAGCAATTGAAGCAGAAGATTACGACTCTGCTATTGCAGCTATGGTTGAACCTTACCCAGATATGGTTTTACTTGATTGGATGTTACCAGGTGGAAGCGGTATTCAAATTGCTAAAAAGTTTAAGCAAAACGAACACACCCGCCAAATCCCAATTATTATGCTTACAGCCCGCGGCGAAGAAGAAGACAAAGTACGTGGCCTTGAAGTAGGTGCTGACGATTACGTAACTAAGCCGTTTTCTCCTAAAGAGCTTATGGCACGTATTAAAGCGGTTATTCGCCGTGTATCGCCAACCTCATTAGAAGAAGCTATTGAAGTACATGGCCTGCGTTTAGACCCTATTTCGCATCGTGTTACCTCAGAAGGTAATGAGCTTGATATGGGGCCAACCGAATTCAGATTACTGCACTTTTTTATGACTCACCCAGAGCGTGTTTATAGCCGTGAACAACTGCTTGATCATGTATGGGGAACTAATGTTTACGTAGAAGATCGCACGGTTGATGTGCACATTCGTCGTCTGCGTAAAGCAATTGGCCCACTTGGACATGACCGTTTGGTGCAAACTGTACGTGGTGCTGGATATCGTTTTTCAAGTAAGCTGTGATCAGCTTAAAGCTTAGCTAATGTATGAAATACGCATGTATTACTACTCTAAGGTAAAGTGAGTGTATGTATCGAGTTGTTAATAAGCAGGCGTTAGTAAAGCGCCTGTTTATCTATTTTTTACCCTTACTATTAATTGGTGTGCTAGTTGGCGCGCCATTTTTGCTTTTATTTTTAGGATCTTTTTCCCTCCTTATTTGGCACTACCATCAACTTTATCGTTTGAGCGATTGGCTACTTAATCAACGTAGCTTTAATCCACCTGAGGGCGAGGGTGCATGGGAGCAAGTGTTTGAAGGTATTTATCATCTACAGCACCGTAATCGTAAAAAACGTAATGAGCTTGCTGATTTAATTCGTCGCTTTCGCGATGGAGCTGAAGCAGTACCTGATGCGGTAGTGGTATTACAAAACGATTTAAGTATTGTGTGGTGTAATCAATTAGCCCTTAAAGTGCTTGGTTTGCAGTGGCCAACCGATCATGGTCAGCGTCTTGATAATTTAATTCGCGAACCTAAGTTTGCCAAATACATGCACAAAGGTGAATTTGACGACGCGCTTGAGCTGGATAACGGCCATAGCATTGAGCAAGTACTAGAATTTAGGGTAATGCCTTATGCAAGCACGCAACTTATGGTTGTTGTGCGTGATGTAACGCGCTTAAAACAGCTAGAACAGATGCGTAAAGACTTTGTAGCCAATGTGTCGCATGAACTACGTACACCGCTTACAGTGGTTACTGGGTATCTTGAGATGATGGATGGCGACATGATGCCGCCGCCAGCAATGTGGAACAAAGCGCAAAATACTATGCTTGAACAATGCAAGCGCATGGATAGCTTAGTCAGCCAATTATTATCGCTTTCGCGTATTGAAGGTGCACGGCGCCAAGACAACGATAAAGCTATAAATGTGCCGCAATTACTTGGTTATATTCACACTGAGGCAAACTCAATTAATCAAGACAAAGGCCATGAGCTTATTTTTAATATTGATAAAACCCTCGATATTAAAGGCTCTGAGGATGAACTGCGTAGTGCGTTTTCTAATTTAGTATTTAACGCCATTCATTACACTAAGCCCGGTGGCAAAGTGGAAGTGTGTTGGCAGCGCAAAAACAATAAAGCGTGTTTTAGTGTTACCGATAATGGTGATGGTATTGCGCCAGAGCATATTAACCGTTTAACTGAGCGTTTTTATCGTGTTGATAAAGCCCGCAGCAGAACAACAGGTGGCTCAGGTTTAGGGCTTGCGATTACAAAACATGTACTAACGCGCCACGATAGCAAATTAAATATTAGCAGTGAAGTTAACAAAGGTTCGTGTTTTTCTTTCGAATTTTCAATAGATAAGATAGTTTCGCTAGCTAAGTAATTAGGCTGAAAAGCAAAGTCATAAAAGTGTCATTTAAGAGTAATGTAACTGTCATGTACTCACTTTAGAGTGGGCAGCAGTTAGAAAATGGGACGAACAAACCGGAGAACCCTACATGAAATTTAAAAACTTAGTTGCCGCAATGGGTGTGGCTGTTACAACTTTCGTATCTGCACAAGCAGTTGCTTTAGACCAAGATATTCCTGAGTATCAAAAAATTAGTGGTGTTTCAGGTAACTTCTCATCAGTAGGTTCTGACACTTTAGCCAACATGATGACGTTCTGGGCTGAAGAGTACAAACGTATTTACCCAAATGTAAATATTCAAATTCAAGCAGCAGGTTCTTCTACTGCACCACCGGCACTTACCGAAGGTACAGCTAACCTAGGTCCAATGAGCCGTAAAATGAAATCTAAAGAAATCGAAGCGTTCGAAAAACGTTACGGTTATAAGCCAACAGAAGTTCGCGTAGCTATTGATGCACTTGCTGTATTTGTACATAAAGATAACCCAATTGAAGGTCTTCGTATTGACCAAGTAGATGCTATTTTTTCATCTACTCGTAAATGTGGCGCACCAGAGCAAGTTAATCGTTGGAGCGATGTCGGCCTAACAGGCGATTGGGCTGCTAAAGACGTTCAGCTTTATGGACGTAACTCAGTGTCAGGTACTTATGGCTACTTTAAAAAGAAAGCACTGTGTAAAGGTGATTTCCGTAATAACGTAAATGAGCAACCGGGTTCTGCATCGGTAGTACAGTCAATTTCATCTTCATTAAATGCAATTGGTTACTCTGGTATTGGTTATAAAACATCAGGCGTACGTACAGTACCGCTTGCTAAAAAAGGCGATAACTTTGTTGATGCAACACTTGATAACGTTGCGCAAGGTAAATACCCGCTATCGCGCTTTTTATATGTTTATGTGAATAAACACCCGAATAAGCCACTATCACCTATGGAAGAACAATTTTTAAGAATGGTACTTTCAAAAGATGGTCAGCAAATTGTAGAAAAAGATGGTTATGTACCACTTTCTGCAAAGCTAGTAAAAACAGAACTTAAAAAGCTTGGTTTAAACTAATAAACCATAGGCAATAAAAAACCGCTCACTGAGCGGTTTTTTTGTGCCTAAAACTAAAAACTTTAAGGAATTAAATATTACCTAATTTTTCGGCTTGTGCTTTACATTGATTATAGCTCTCAACACATTTTCCAGAGCATACTTGTTGCTTTAAGCCCTCAGCAGTTGTTTGCTGTTCACATGTACTTTCGCATTGGTAATTTTGTTGAGCACACTGATTCATTTCAGGGTTTTCAACTTGGTTTTGACAACCTACTAATAGTGCAAAAGTAAGGGCGACTACGCTTGTTTTTATTAAAGTGTGCATGCTTCTTATCCTTAAAATGGAGTCGCAATAATATTAAATTTCGACTTGAATATTGTCGATCAATCTAACACCACCAAAATAGGCTGCGGCTAAAATAACAAATTGAGTATCTTCGATTGTAGCAGTTTTTAATGTATCTCGTTGAGCAATCTCAAAATAGTCTGGCTTTAGGCCAGCTTGCTCTAAGCTCTGTTTAGCTAAGCTTTCAAGTTTTACGAAGTCTTTTTCGCCGCTTTTAAGTTGCTCAGCGCATGTATTAAGTGCTTTAAATAATACGGTTGCAGTCGCTTTTTGCTCATCAGATAAGTAACCATTACGCGAGCTCATAGCAAGGCCAGAAACTTCTCGCATTGTAGGTACACCAATAACTTCAACCGGAATTGATAGGTCGCGCGCCATGGTTTTAATTACTTGCAGTTGCTGAAAATCTTTTTCACCAAAGCAGGCGTAATCGGGTTGTACAAGATTAAATAATTTTGTAACTACCGTGGCAACACCTCTAAAGTGACCAGGGCGTGAGCCACCACAGTAACCTAATGAAATATCAGGCACATCTACAAAGCTCTGTGCGCCAAGTCCATTTGGATAAATTGTCTCTACACTTGGGGTAAATACAATATCAGTGCCTAGTTCTGCAAGGCCTTGTTTATCTTCGTTTAGTGTACGAGGATAGTTATCTAAATCTTCGTTAGCACCAAATTGCATTGGGTTAACAAAAATACTCACAACGACTTTATCGGCTAAGTTTTTTGCTTTTTCTACTAGCGAAAAATGCCCACGGTGCAAGTTGCCCATCGTTGGCACAAGTGCCACGCTAAGACCCGCTTGGCGCCATGCTTTAATTTGACTACGTAACGATCTGATTTCAGTAATTGACTGCATTATTTAAACTCGTGTTCAGCGCTTGGAAACGCGCCATTTTTAACGTCTGTACAATACTTTTGAACGGCTGCAGGCATATTGCCTGTTTCGAGCAAAAAGTTTTTAGAAAATTTAGGAATGTAACCTGCTGAAATACCAACCAGGTCATGCATTACCAGTATTTGGCCGTCAGTTAAACTGCCCGCACCAATACCAATAGTTGGGATGCTTAGGGCGTCTGTAATGCGTTTTGCCAGTGCACTTGGAATACATTCAAGTACTAATAATTGCGCGCCAGCAGCTTCTAGTGCTTTTGCGTCATCAATCATTTTTTGTGCTTTATCTTCTTCGCGACCTTGTATTTTAAAGCCGCCAAATACATGTACTGACTGTGGTGTAAGGCCTAAATGCCCGCAAACTGGAATACCTTGTTGAGTAAGCGTTTTAATGCTCTCGTAAAGCCATTCTCCGCCTTCAAGCTTAATCATGTTTGCGCCAGCGCGCATAAGCTCAGCTGCATTTTTACAAGTATCACTTACGCTTGAGTAGGTCATAAAAGGTAAGTCAGCAATTACAAATAATTCGCGGCTACCAGCGCGGACACAGCGGGTATGATATGCGATATCTTGATTGGTTACGCCAAGGGTGTCATCGCCGCCTTGTAGTACCATGCCCAAAGAGTCGCCCACTAAAATAACTTCAACGCCGTTATCATGAAATAACTTTGCAAAACTAGCGTCGTAGGCTGTTAATGCAGTAATTTTGTTATTTTCTGCTTTCATTTTATTTAAAGTAGAAACGGTTATTTTAGACATAATATCCTCGCAGGCAAAAGCCTAGGTTAATTACAGAGGTAATTGTTGTAAGTCGTTGAGCGGTAAATTATTTGCAATGGTTTTTAATGCAATGCCGCTAGGTAAAATAAGTTCAGGTGCAAGCTCTAATAGTGGATAAACCACAAACTCGCGATTATTCAAACCATAATGAGGCACAGTTAAGCGCACCGTATTTATAATTTGATCATCAAATAATAGAGTATCTATATCAAGAGTGCGTGGACCCCAACGTTCAGCCTTTCTTACTCGACCATGCTCAAGTTCAATACGTTGCGTTAAATCAAGTAATTGCTCTGGCTCAAGGGTCGTTTTAATGCACGCTACTGCATTGATATAGTCTGGTTGATCTTGTGGGCCCATAGGCTTACTTGCATAGTAATGCGATACGTTTATAAATTCACAATTAGGCAGCTTTTTAAGCGCGATTACCGCGTTATCAAGCTGCTCTTTTGGTGAGTTTAGGTTGGCACCTAAACCCAAATAAACACAGTGCATGTTATTACTCAGCTGGCTTTTTAGTAGGTCGACGGCGCTTTCGAGGCTTAGGACCACCTTGGTGACCTAAGTTTTTAACCATCTCTTTTTGGCCGTTTATATCTTGGCTTAAGTATTGTGTCCACCACTGGGCAAGCTCAGTGTGCTGTGTTTCGCCTGCATCTACGCGTAAGAGTAAAAAGTCGTAGGCGGCTTTAAAGCGAGGTTGCTGCGTTAGTCTGTAAGCACGTTGGCCTGCACGTTTATCCAAACGGTGCTGAATATGCCAAATATCGCGAGCACCTAAAGTAAAGCGTTTAGGAACCGCAATGTGTTGTGAGTTATCGCTTAGTACTTTATTCATTGCTTGTGCGAAAGCATCGTATTCTGCAAGTTGTTCTTGGCTTTGAATCTTTTTAGTACGTTCAAGCAGCGGGAACCAAAGTAGTGCGGCAAAAATAAACGCTGGTGTTACTTTTTTATCTGCATTAATACGTTTGTCGGTATTTTGAAACATTTGCTGAATAAGCGTGTGTTCTAAGCCACTTGGATTTTTATCTAAGATTTTATCAAGCTCAGGAAACAGTGAGCGGAATAAGCCGTATTTACGCAGCATTAAAAAGTTAGCTTCGGCCTTGCCGTTTAAAAACAGCTTAAGAATTTCTTCAAATAAACGTGCTGGCGGAATGTTATCAAGCAAACTTGCAAGCTCGCTAATTGGCTTTTCACTTTTAGGCGCAATACTCATATCAAGTTTAGTAGCAAAGCGAACTGCACGTAACATACGAACAGGGTCTTCGCGGTAACGCGTTTCAGGGTCGCCGATTAGCTCAATTTGTTTAGCTTTAATTGCCGCTAAGCCGTTGGCGTAATCGTGAATACTAAAATCTTTGATTGAGTAATAAAGTGCATTGATTGAAAAGTCGCGGCGTTCTGCATCTTCTTCAATACTGCCAAATACGTTGTCACGTAGTAATTGGCCTTCATCGCTTGATTGGCTTATTTGATTTTTGTCTTCTTGGGCTTCGTGGTGGCCACGCATAGTCGCCACTTCAATAATTTCACGGCCAAATACAATATGTGCTAAACGAAAGCGACGACCAATAAGGCGACAGTTTCTAAATAGTTTTTTTACTTGATCTGGCGTGGCATTAGTAACTACGTCAAAATCTTTTGGCTGTTGGCCTAACAATATATCGCGAATACAACCACCAACAAGGTAGGCATCGTAGCCACCGTCTTTTAAACGGTATAATACTTTGATTGCATTTGGGCTAAATTGTTTGCGAGAAATACCATGCTCACCACGAGTGACAACAATAGGTTCACTGCTTACAGAAGCGCTTTCGGCACTGGTATTCGGGCCGATTATTTGTCGGCAAAATTGAAAAAGCTTGGAAATAATAGTCTGTCTCCTAGAAGGTGTGATTGACTCTGCATCGCAATCAAAAGTTACAGCAAATGGGGCGGTTATAGCCCAGTACAAGCTGTTTGACGTAATTAGCATATATTTAGGCGGCTATCATATACCAGCAGGGTTTAAAAATTAAGTTGATGTGTTGAAATTAAGCCGTTTTTAGCTATTTTATTTACTTAAATGTGTAAATTGGACTTTCTGACTACGTGGATGCTGAGAAATTTGTATTTCGGATACTTGTGGTACCTGTTTTAAGCTAAAGTTTTTAATTCCCCAAGCGATTAATTGTTCAATATTTAAATCGATTAAATCAGCTATAACAGGCAATCCTAAAAATTCAAATGCACTAATTAAAGCAGGCTTTGGATTTTGTTTGCTAATGGCAGGAGCATAATTTTGTTTAGACAATTTGAAACCAGGCTTGGCAACCGCTAAAGGTAAATGAGCAAATTCAGGCACAGGGCTATCGAGTTGTTTAAATAAACTAATTTGCCGTGCGGTTGGCTCAATTAAATCAGCGCCTCTTACAATTCGATTAATCCCTTGATCAATATCATCGACGACCACAACAAGTTGATATGCAAATAAGTCATCGCTGCGTTTAATTAAGTAATCTTCATGGGAAAGGGCGCTATTTACCGTTATATCGCCTTGAATTAAGTCATTAAATTGAGTCGTTGGATGTTGCTGAACTAAGCGAAGCGCACCGGATTGAGTATTATGATTAAGTGCTTGGCAATGCCCCTGATAAATACCGCCAATGGCTTTTATTTGTTTGCGAGTACAGGTGCAACCATAAACAAGTTTTTGTTTTAAAAGTGAGTGGGTAATATCTTGGTATAAAGGCAGGCGCTGCGTTTGATATACAACAGATTCATCCCAGTGCAGGGCGTAGGCTTGTAAGGTATTAAGAATATCGGAGTCGGCGTTTTTAACCACGCGCGTAGTGTCAATGTCTTCTATACGAACTAACCAATCTCCTTGGTTAGCTTTTGCATCTAGATAACTACCCACAGCCGCTACAAGTGAGCCAAAATGTAATGGCCCAGAAGGAGACGGTGCAAAACGACCGCGATATTTACGCATAGGCGCAGTAACGGCTGTAGGAGACATAACTAATTAATAAATATTAATTAGCCACGTCCAGATTGCTTTTCTTTGATTTCTGCAAGTGTTTTGCAGTCTACGCATAAATCGGCAGTAGGACGTGCTTCTAAGCGACGTATGCCAATTTCGATGCCACAAGACTCACAAAAGCCAAAATCATCTTCTTTAATCAAATTAATTGTTTTTTCAATTTTTTTGATTAATTTACGTTCGCGGTCACGAGTACGAAGTTCTAAAGAGAACTCTTCTTCTTGTGCAGCGCGGTCAACCGGGTCAGGAAAGTTAGCAGCTTCGTCTTGCATGTGCGATTTAGTACGATCAACTTCGTTACGTAAATCATTACGCCAAGTTTCTAAAATCGTTCTAAAATGAGCACGTTGTGCATCATTCATGTACTCTTCGCCTGGTTTTTCTTGGTATGGTTCTAAACCGGCTTGAGCCAATAAACCATGTTTCTTTTGGTCTGGCATAACTCTCTCCTAAATCCTTAATTTAATGCCTCAGCATTAGCCGGCGGTATAAATAACAGAATCTTATATCCTAGGCAAATTTATTTTTAATTAATCGAATTAGCTTCAACCATGCTTACTGAGTGAAAAGTGTATTAATAGTCTATTTACACTTTTAATTAATTCACATATTCGCTTTCTAAAACTTGCCTTGTTATGTGGGCAAAAGCTTTAAAAACAAGTTAATTTTTATAATTCACTTTGTATAACTTTTTTTAATTTGAGTACTTTGCTTATTTTTCAAATTACGCTTAGTTCAATCCCTTGGTTTAATACACTATTGTGCAAATACTATTTTTTTATGAAGTAAAACTTCATTAGCAGAAATTGTGGCCTTGTATGCTAATACTTCAACGCCGGCTATTATTGCTTGGCTTAATAGCGTGGCGTATTTTTTATCAATATGCGCAGCTGCACTTACTGTATTTATTCCTTCATGCAAAACAGCGAACAGTAATACTGCTCGGTGGCCTTGTTCGATCATTTCTATTAGTTCGCGAATATGTTTTTGTCCGCGCAGTGTTTGCGCATCAGGAAAGTAGCCTTGCCCGCTTTGTGGTGCATCTTCGCTTAATAATGTGACTGATTTAACTTCTACGTAGCAATCAGGCTTATTTTCGTCTGTGAGTAAAAAATCGATTCTGCTGTTTTCGCTGCCGTACTTTACTTCGCTTTGCAATTGACTGTAGTCGAGTAGCTCGCTTATCACATTATTGTTTATTGCTTCTTCTACTACTTTATTGGCCACCGCTGTATTTACACAAATAAGCTGCAATAAGTTATTTTGCGTAAGCTCTAATGAATGCGGATATTTTCGTTTTGCGTTATCGCTTGTGGAATAAAAAGCAGCAAAACCCGGCTCTGCGCATCCCGTCATTTTACCTGTATTAGCACAGTGGGCGGTAAATTCACTGCCATCACTTAATTGTAAATCAGCTAAAAAGCGTTTGTAGCGTTTTAATAAGGTGGCAGGTTGCAGAGTTGGCGTGTACTTCATGATAACTTCCAAAGCGTAAATACTGCACAGCAGTGTGGTTTATGTTATTTATCTCAAGCTGTTGGGAACTTAAGCGCTCTATAGTAAACTCGGTGGCACATTTAAGTGCAAGGGGATTCTAACATGAGTGAAAAATTTGTTGTTCAACTAAGCGAACAAGCAGCAGCGAGTCATTGGGGCGATAATGCGTCATTGTCTTTTAATGAGCGCGGTGCAACTGTTCATTTGTCTGAGCAAGAAACATTGAAAAATGTTCAAAAAGCTGGTCGTACTATTGCAATCCAAGGTATTAAAAACGTTGAATTAGCAGGCGATGCTTGGTGTACAGAAAGCCAATGGGCTTTTTATCAAGGCTTTGTAACACCAAAATCGTTAAACGGTGTTGAGTTTGTTGATAACGCACAATCAGATATTAAAGAACTTGCTCACTTAAAAACGTCAGCAATTTGGGCACGTGAAATGGTTAACGGGACTGCCGATGACATTTACCCAGAAAGCCTTGCTGAAAAAGCGGCTGAGTTTATTCAATCATTAGCGCCTGAGCATGTAAGTTACCAAATTATTAAAGGTGATGCGTTACTAGAACAACAGTGGATTGGTATTCATGCTGTTGGTCGCGGTAGTGTTCGCCCACCAGTATTGCTTGAGCTTGATTACAACCCAACAGGCGACGAAAATGCACCAGTAAGTGCAGCGCTTGTAGGCAAAGGTATTACGTTTGACTCAGGTGGTTACTCAATTAAATCAAGCGAAGGTATGCTTGGTATGAAGTGCGACATGGGCGGCGCTGCAACAGTAACTGCAGGTTTAGCATTGGCTATTAACCGTGGTATTGAAAAACGTATTAAACTGTTTTTATGTTGTGCTGAGAACTTAATTTCGGGTCATGCATACAAATTAGGTGACATTCTTACTTATAAAAATGGCACGACAGTTGAAATTGTAAACACCGATGCTGAAGGTCGCTTAGTACTTGCAGATGGCCTAATGGCAGCAGGGGAGACTGGCGCTCCACTTATTATTGATGCAGCAACACTAACTGGCGCAGCGCTTGTTGCTGTTGGCCAAGAGTACAATGCATTATTTGCACTTGATAAAGAACTTGTACGTGAAGTTGAGAGTTTTGCATCTCAAGAAATGGAAGCTGCTTGGCCACTTCCTCTTGAAAAATGGCATCAACAAAACTGCCCATCTCCTTATGCTGATACGGCGAATAGCCGTGCACAAAAAGGTGGCGGTTATGGCGGTGCATCGAATGCTGCAGGCTTTTTATCGCGCTTTGTGCCAAACGATGGCAAAGGCTGGGTACACATCGATTTAGCGGCTGCATTTAACATGGGCAGTACAAGTCAATGGGCAGCGGGTGCAACAACTCAAGGTATGCGTACAGTTGCTCGTACTTTACAAGAAAAAGCATAATATTTACTAAATTACGCTTTTTACGCTAAAAATAGGCACCTTTTGGTGCCTATTTTTTATTTTACAGGCAAGCAATTTTATTTCATTTACGGTAAAATCAGTAGCCAATACCTGTTTGAGTTTAATTTTTGCTTAACTCTAAGCTGCGCTCAAATCTTATATCCACCACTGGGGTTTCTAATTATGTCAGATAAGTGCTACATCACAGCTCAACAGCTGCTTGAAGATTCGTTCCGCGTAGCGGCACAAGTATACCAAGATGGCTTTCGTCCTGATTTTATTATTGGTATTTGGCGAGGTGGTGCACCGATCGGTATTGCTGTTCAAGAATATTACGATTACAAAGGCATTGAGACTGACCACATTGCAGTACGTACATCGTCTTATTACGGTATTGGTAAACAGTCGAAAGAAATTAAAGTACACGGCTTACATTACATTGTAGAGAACGCAAATGCAGGTGATTCATTATTAATTGTTGATGATGTATTTGACTCAGGTCGTAGTATTGTTGCATTAAAAGAAAAGCTTTCAGAGCTTATGCGCTTAAACTTACCACGTGATATTCGTATTGCATGCCCGTACTACAAGCCAAAAAACTCAAAAGTAGACACTGTTCCAGATTATTATATTCATGAATCTGAAGAGTGGTTAGTGTTCCCGCATGAACTATCGGGTTTAACACCGGATGAAATTATTGCTGGTAAATCTGATCTTGCGAAAATTCATGACATTTTGCTAGAGAAGTAATTAGTAATTTGCATAAATAAAAAAAGGCCGTAAGGCCTTTTTTTATTTTAAAGCTGAGCAAAGCTATCTACGTACTCACTTAGTTTTGGTATATCGACTGCTTGTAAGCCATCGTTACTTCTAAGTACCAAGCCTTTTTCTACAAGTTCTGTAACAACACGCCTGTAAGCTCGCTCAGTGGTAGCAAAACGTTCAGCTTCAGCATTTACAGTTGGGTAGGCTCTAAGTAGCGTAGGGTTGTTGTTTTCGGCTCTTAGTAAGCAATCTTTAGCTATGTTATAGCTAAGTGGTAGTAATAACTTATCTAAATTGATTTTTTGGTTTTCCTGAAACTTAGCCGCAATAGTTTGTGCGGTGTATAAGCTTAGTTCTGGTTTTTCAAGCAGTAGAGCACGCCAATGCCTTAATTCAATAAGGTTATAAGTTACATCGCTAAAGCACGTTACCGTATAAATACATGGATTATTATTTAGCGCTTCTATTTCACCAATAAGGGTGTTGTTACAATCCAATTGTCCTAACAGCAGGCGTCGTCCATTACCTACGTCGTAACTAAACGACACAGTGCCACTGCGTACAAGCACAAGCTTGCTTAAAGGCTGATCTTGATGGATCAGAACTTCTTTTTTTGATTGTTGATAGCTGCTACCGGCAAAGGTTAAAAGCTGATCAACAAGGTAACTAGAAAAATGGTATTGAAACATCAATGTGCTCTTCGGACATTTGTCCTATTTATTACATCTTAATGACGATAGCATTAAGACACTAAGAATTTACGCTAACTTGCTACTAATATTATTAGCTTTGCTAAGAGTATTATTTTACCTTCATTTCCCGTGTAATGATTTAAGAATTTGCTGGTATTTTCTGGCAAACTTTTTCAGGTTTTTTAAGCAGGTTAGCTTTTTTATTTTGTTGTAACTTTGCAATACTTACAAGTGCCATAAGATAGCAGTACATGTAATGCTAACCTAAAGGCTAGGAGAGAACAATTGAGTTGGGAATATTTAGGTTATATTGCATCAGCTTTATTGGTTGCATCGTTAACAATGACAGATGTAGTAAAACTGCGTTGGTACAATATGTTTGGTTGTATTGTATTTACTGCATACGGTGTTGCCATTGGCGCAGTGCCTGTTATTTTTACCAACGGCTTATTGTCGCTTGTAAATTTATATCACATTATAAAAATATATCGCCAACCTAAAGTTGAAGACGCTAAAAGCTAAAATGAGCTATCTGCACAAAATAAGTTAATGATTTCAATTAAAATCAAAACTTCAGTTTTTGTGCAGTCCAGCTTGAAGCGCATATAGATAATCTCATATCACTCTACATAACTTACCTTGATGAACCTTTGAACCTTTGAACCTTTGAACCTTTGAACCTTTGAATCATGCTGTAATCTCCTATTCGAAAGATGATTACCTTAGGTTTTAATACGTCGATCGTTAGCTAAATTCTGTTCGCGGTTAAGATATAAATAAGTGCTTCTAAATTTCATAAAAAAATCCGATAGCAGTAAACCGCTATCGGATTTTTATCTGTTATACCAACCTGCTTATATGCTATTTAAATTGCTTAAATATTTATGTAGGTTGGTACTATGGTATTTACGCTTTTTCTAAATCCTCAACGTCACCTAAACCTGCAGTTAGTTCTTCAAGTAATTGCTTTATTTCTTCAGAAGCTAAAATAAAGTCAGCATCAAGTTTTAAAGCCATATCTTCTTTAGGAATATCTGCGTTTTCTTCTTTTAGAGTTTCAGAGTAGCTTAAACGTTTGATAGAGCCATCGTTTTGCAGCATAAACTTAAGACGCTCTTGCCAGTCAAGCGCAAGTTTAGTTACGCGTTTACCACTTTCTAAATGCGATTTAACTTCATCACACGATAGATCATGACCTTTAAGCTTTACTTGCGCGCCGCTGTCGTCTGCTTCTTCAAGTTCAGCGTCTGAGCCAATAGCAAAACCTTCTGGTGTACTAAAGTTAGTTAACCAATCAGTTAAAAACACATCTAGATCGTAGTTAGCAAACGCAGGTACAACCGGAAGCGTTCCTAACGATTTACGAAGTAGTGCTAGTAGCTCTTCTGCTTTATTAAAGCTGCCACTATTTACAACAACCCAACCGTTTTCTTGGTCAATAAAGGCAAATTGTAAGCTCGACTTTTTAAATGCTTGAGGTAGAAGAGTATGAAGAATGTTTTCTTTTAATTCGTCTTTTTCTTTCTTTTTAACTGGGCGGTTTTCTTCAGCTTCTATCAGATCAACTTTCTCAGCAACTAGTTCATTAATGACAGAAGCAGGGAGTACTTTTTCTTCGCGTTTAGCGCAAACTAGAATACTTTTTTGAGAAAAATGCGATAGCGTATCGCCATGTTTTCCAAACGCTTTTGTCCAACCAAATGTTGCAAGCTCTTGACCAGTACATGGGCGAAATAAATCTTGCTCTAATGCTTTATCAAAGTCTTCTTGAGTATATGAAACGTCTTGCTTAAAGCGGTAACAAATAAGGTTACTAAACCACATAGGGGAATTGATCCATTTGAAAAATTTGTACAATCATAGCAATAAAAACAGTATCTCGAAATGACTGATTTGTTACTAGGGCGTGTTGAACTTTATGGATTGAAATTTGTTCAATCTAGGGGCGATTAAATCGCGGCGCGAGGTTTGTAACCTAGTGGACTAAGTAAAAACCGAGCAACAAAGAGTTAATCGTCCCTAGAAAGAACCCAAAGGGCAGCGCATGTTTGGTATTTATGCTGCGTTATCGCCTATTTATGGGAAATAACCACACTACATAGGCTCTGCCTTGCCTAAAAACCAAATATGTTGCTGCAAATTCAACCACCAAAGATCAACACGCCCTAATAATTTAATGCATATACTTTTATTTATTCATATTTATCAAAAATAGGCAGTGGCTTAGCCATGTTCTTCGGAAATTGAATATAGTAACGCAGACCTTTGCCCGGTTCACTCGTTGCATCAATAGAGCCACTAAGGGTTTGCTTGACCAAATTAAGCATTATATGGGTGCCTAATCCGCTACCGCCTTCATCGCGTTTGGTAGTAAAAAATGGGTCAAATAATTTTTTTAATTGCTCGTTAGTAACACCGTTACCGTCATCTTTGTAATCAATAGTTAAGTTGGTGTCATCAGCGCTTATTTTAATATCCATTACACCGTTGCTTTTACCTTCAAAGCCATGAATAAGTGAGTTCATAATTAGGTTAGTAAAAATTTGGCTTATAGCCCCAGCAGGTAGATTTAAAACTAAATCATCAGGACATTCTAATTTTATAGTATGGGATGTCTTTTTTAGTTTTGGGTGCAGTGAGCGTATTACTTCGTTAGTGTAATCTTTAAAGTTAATGGTTCTTACTGCTTCACTGGCTTGATCGACCGCTATTTGTTTAAAGCTAGCTATAAGCTCCGAAGCTCTATCTAAGTTAGTGGTTAGTAAGCTTGTGCTTTGTTTTGCTTCGTTAATGAATTCTTCTAGTGCTTTTGGCGAAAGTGTTTTTTCGGTATAAGCATTTTCGAGTTTATTTAAGCGTTCTTGTAAAAATGATATTGCCGTTACACCTATCCCAATAGGGGTGTTTATATCGTGTGTAATACCTGCCACAAGTCCGCCTAGCGCAGCCATTTTTTCTGTGCCTAGTAAACGTTCCTGTGCAAGGCTCAACTCTTCTATATAGCGCTGAGATTCAGTTTGCTTTGTAATTAACTCTTGCTCTGTGCTGCGGCGTAAGTCTACTTCTTCGGTGAGGACAATTTTTTGCTTTTCGAGTTCGTATTTTTGCTGCTGTAAATCCATCATTGCTTGGCTTAAGTTGGATGTTTTACGGGCTACGTCTTGTTCAAGTTGTATGTTGTGATGATCGAGTTTTTCGTTACTTATAATGAGTTCTTTTTGGGTGTGCTCAAGCTCTTTTCTATACTGAACTACTTTATCTATAAGATTGTTAAATGACTGCTCCATCACTTTTAATTCATTATGTTCTTCTGTTTCTATTTCTATATGTTGACCTTCTAGCTCGTCTAGTTCTAAATTTTCTAGTTGCTCAGTGAGCTCAGCTAGAGGGTCTGTTAGAAGTTTTCTAAATGCCATTAAAAATAAAATGATCAAAAAAGTGGTTTTAATCATCGCATTACCAATCAAAAAGTAGATTGATACCATAATGCGACTAAATACAACTTCTCGACTTGAGAATAAGGTAACGTCGCCGACTTGGGTAGCACGACCTGAAAACTCAAAAATAAGTGGGAAGGTGTAACCAAATAAACCTGATTTACTATCTTCTAAAATAACTTCCTCTTGTACTAACTGTTGGTTATAAAGCTTGTGTATATCGAGCGAGCGTCCTAACTGTGAAATAATTTCGCCGCTGTCGTCACGAACAATAATTCCCTCAATCATAGGGATGGCGAGTAAACCTTCTGCCGTTGTAATTGTTTGCTTAGTATTAAGCTCCCAAATTGCACGCGTTAAGCTACGGCTAAAAGTTTTTTGTAATGTACTCAATTCGTCACGAATATAGTCTTTAGTGTTGAGGTACTCGGCAAGCACCTGTCCGCAAGTCACTACAAAGGTAAGTAAAAAATAAACGGATAAAACGCTAGTCAGTAGCTTTTTTGAAAGGCTTTTCTTTAACATGGGTGACTTGTACATCCTTTGTTATTTTTATGACGTTACTATAATTATTTAAAATTTAGTCAATAAACCTCTAAAAATAAATAAAAAAGTTAATGTTTAGTAACTTTAATTAGTAAAACTGGTATGTAAGATCAAAGTAGCCAAACGAAGTTATAGATTAGTCATTTAGTTACCTGCTAAGGATTGTCGCTTTGATTCGTTAACCATAAAAAAATAGATTTATTCTATATCTATCATTGAATTGAATTATTAATGTGTTGGGTATTTAGGAACGTGTTAAAGTATCTTAAGTGCAAAAGAAGGCATTATTTCAATAACCTTTTAATAGCCTTTTAATAACTTTAATGGTTGTGTAGTAGTAAACATGATGAAATTTTCGATATTAGTTTGTGATGATTCTGCAGTTGCTCGTAAGCAAGTTGTACGGTGTTTAAACGAATGTATAGACGCAGAAATACAACAAGCTATAAATGGAGCGTACGCTCTAGAACTTTTACGAGCACAAAGCTTTGATTTACTGTGCTTAGACCTAACCATGCCTGAAGTTGATGGTATACAAGTACTCGAGACTATAAAAACAGAAAAAATAGAGTGTTTTGTGTTAGTGATTTCTGCCGATATACAAGAAAAAATGAAGTTCAGAGTTATAGAACTTGGAGCTATAGACTTTGTTAATAAGCCTATTAATAAATCTAGGCTGAATGAGATTCTGCATAAATTTGGCATTCATTAGGTTTTTTCATGTTAAAAAAGGCTGTTTTATCTTTTAATTTAGGGTTGACAGCATAGCCTTTGTTAAGGCAGTCTTAACATATGAAAACAATTAATCGCGTACTGACCATTATTATTACAACCATCATTCTTACTGGATAGTGGCATAGGTCGGTGCAACAAATTTAAAGGCCTGTGTTCACTTAGAACACAGGCCTTTTTTCGTTTTATGGGATGAGGAACATAAACAATGCGAGTTTTAAAATTTGGTGGGTCTTCGCTTGCCGACTATGCATGCTTACAACAGGTAGCTCAGCTAGTTAAAGTACAATTAAAAGATGAAATGCTTTTGGTACTTTCTGCTCCCGGTGGAATGACCGATTCGCTAGTCGCACTTGCAAGTGCTGCAGAACAAGGCTTAGATTTTTCGCAGCAATGGCAAACATTAGTTAGCCGCTGTGAAGGTTTGAAAGCTGACGTTGAAAAAAGTGGTGTAGTAGTTACAAGTTGGCCAAACTTAAGGGAACTTAAAAATAAACTAGATGGCGTGTCACTTATACAATGTTGCCCTGATCAGGTTCGCGCATTTGTGATTAGCTTTGGAGAGCGCGTTAGCGTTTCTTTAATGCAGGCTTTATTGAACTCGCACGATGCAAGATACTTAGAAGCAACAAGCTGTATAGCTTCAACTGGCGGTTATATTGACGCCGAGGCTGATTTAGTAACAAGTAAAGCGCGCTTTCAAGCTGTGCTCAAAGAAAGCCCTGCAACTATTTATATCATGCCTGGTTTTACAGCGAGTAATGATAAAGGTGAGCTTACAACGCTTGGCCGTAATGGCTCAGACTACTCAGCAGCAATTGCAGCAGCATGTTTAGAAGCTGAAATTTGCCAAATTTGGACAGACGTTGATGGTGTATACAGTGCTGATCCTCGTTATATTAAAAAAGCGACTAAAGTAGATTTTTTATCTTATAAAGAAGCGATGGAGCTTTCTTACTTTGGTGCAAAAGTACTTCACCCTAAAACAATTTTACCGTGTGCTAAAGCAGGCGTGCCGTGCGAAATTAAAAATACGCATAACCCAGACGCACAAGGCTCATTAATTGGTAACGATTATTCATCAGATGAGCCAGTAAAAGCGCTTTCGAGCCTACAAGACCTTGCAATGCTAACTGTCTCAGGGCCTGGTATGAAAGGTAAAGTAGGCATGGCGTCTAAGGTATTTAACGCGCTTGCTCACGATAATGTATCAATTGTATTGATCACGCAGTCATCATGCGAATTCAGCATTAGCTTTTGTGTACACGAAACAGACCTAGCACTTGCACTTGATGCGCTACAAACTGCATTTGAGCTTGAACTACAAGCAGGGCTTATTGAGCCTGTACAAGTGCAGCGCAATTTAGCCATTGTTACTTTAGTGGGCGATAACATGCGCGCGCACCGTGGCTTAGCAGCTAAGTTTTTTGCATCGCTTGCACAAGCTCAAGTAAATATTGTGGCAATTGCACAGGATTCTACAGAAAGCGCTATTTCAGCCGTGATTGATGGCGAACTTTGTAACGACGCCGTAAAAATATGCCATGAAAACTTTTTCACGCATGTGCCGTCAATTGATGTGTTTTTACTAGGTTGTGGCTTAGTAGGGCAAGAGCTTATTAACCAGCTTGAACGCCAGCAAGCGTGGCTTGAAAAACGTAATATTAAACTCAACTTGTATGGTGTTGCTAACTCTCGTCAATTACACCTAGATAGTGAAGGCATTGCTTTTAGTGATTGGCAGCAAAAACTAGCCTCATCTGAGCAAGCGTTTGATTTAACACTAGTAGAGCAATTTGTTAAGCAAAATCATTTGGTAAACCCTGTGCTTGTTGATTGTACGTCGTCGGATGCACTTGCTGCGCAGTATGTAGACTTTTTAAATGCAGGTTTTCATGTGGTTGCTGCCAATAAAAAAGCAACAACAAGCACATACACGTATTACCAAGATTTAATTGCAGCAACGCAAAAGAATAATCGTAAATTTTTATACGAAACAAACGTTGGTGCAGGCTTACCTGTAATCGACAACTTACAGTCATTATTTGGTGCCGGTGATGAGTTATTAGAGTTTAGCGGTATTTTATCAGGTTCACTTTCGTATATGTTTGGCGCACTTCAAGATGGTTTATCACTTTCTGAGGCAACTATTAAAGCCAAAGAAAGTGGCTTTACTGAGCCAGATCCTCGTGATGATTTATCGGGTACCGATGTAGCACGTAAGTTGTTGATCATTGCTCGCGAAGCCGGTATGAAATTAGAGCTAAGCGATATTGAAGTTGAGTCTGTATTGCCACAAGGTTTTGCACAAGGTGATAGCGTTGATGAGTTTATGGCAAAACTACCAAGCTTAGATGCTGATTTTAACGACCGTATCAAAAGCGCTGCGAGCGAAGGCAGAGTACTTCGCTATGTAGGCACAATTAAAGAAGGCCACTGTAAAGTAGGTATTGAAGCGGTAGATGCAAAGCATGCGCTTAGTGTCATTCGTGATGGCGAAAACGCACTGGCTATTTTAAGCCAATATTACCAGCCACGTCCGTTTGTAATTCGTGGTTATGGCGCCGGCTCGGAAGTAACAGCCGCGGGTGTATTTGCTGATATTTTAAAAACGTTATCGCGCTAGGAGCTCGTTATGATTGAAGTATATGCTCCGGCGTCTATTGGTAATTTTGCAGTGGGCTTTGATGCACTTGGCGCAGCGCTTGCGCCAATTGATGGCAGTTTATTAGGCGATGTTGCAGTTGTAAGCGCAGCGCTAAGCGATGAGTTTATTTGCACTGGCGAATACGCTCATAAGTTACCAAGTGATGCTAATGATAATTTAGCGTATCAGTGCTTAGTGCATTTTAGAGCGCATGTTGCGCCTAATATGCCAAGCGTAAAGCTCGAGCTTAAAAAGAACTTACCAATTGGATCTGGACTTGGCTCTAGTGCGTGTTCGGTCGTGGCTACTTTTACTGCCCTTGATAAGTTTGCAAAAACTAATTTAAGTCAGGTTGAGCTTATTGAACTGATGGCTGACTTTGAAGGTGTAGTAAGCGGGGGTCGTCATTACGACAACATCACGCCATGTTATTTAGGTGGCTTGCAGTTAACAGGTGATTTAATTCCTGATAAATCGATTGCACTGCCTGTTGATGAAAACTGGTACTACGTTGCTGCGTTTCCTGGTTTTTCGCTTAATACTGCAAAAGCGCGTTCTGTTTTACCAAAAGAGTTGAGCATGCATGCAAGTGTTGAGTTTGCTCAGCGTTTGTCGGCATTTAGTAGCTTGCTGTTAACTAATCGTTTTGACGATGCGCTAAGCATAATGAAAGATGAAATAGCAGAACCTTACCGCGCACCGCTTATAAAAGGCTTTAGTGAAGCCAAAGCAAGCTTGCCAGCGCTGGGCGCTGAAATAGTCAGTATCTCGGGCGCCGGACCCACCTTGTTTAGCGTATGTAAAACACTTGAAGCTGCACAGCAATGCGCGCAGTGGTTAGAAACCAATTACATTAACGAGCAAGGCTTTTGCCACATTTGTAAATTAGATAACGACGGCACGCGTCAATTAACAGTTTTATAGGATAGGTAGTCATGCAATTACATAATTTAAAAGATAGCTCACAAAAAGTGTCGTTCGTTGAAGCCGTAAAAACAGGTTTGGGTCGTAACCAAGGTGTATTTTTTCCAGAATCACTAGCCCCACTGTCCGATGTTGATGCATTGCTTGATATGGACTTTGTTGCACGCAGCGGCAAAATATTATCTCACCTAATTGGTGATGAGTTACCAAGCGATACTGTGGCACAAATGGTTAAAAATGCATTTAACTTTCCAGTTAAGCTGGTGGAAGTTGAAGAGAACACATACTGTTTAGAACTGTTTCATGGTCCTACACTTGCGTTTAAAGACTTTGGTGGTCGCTTTATGGCAGAGTGTTTAACGCAGTTTAATAAAGACGAGAAAGTAACTATTTTAACAGCAACATCGGGCGATACCGGTGCAGCTGTAGCGCATGCTTTTTACAATAAACCAAATATCGATGTTGTTATTTTATACCCTAAAGGCAAAATTTCACTTGCTCAGCAAAAGCTATTTACTACGCTTGGTAATAATATTCATTGTTATGCAGTTGAGGGCAGCTTTGATGATTGCCAAGAGCTAGTTAAAAATGCCTTTTTAGATGAAGAAGTTAAATCAACACTTGGGCTTAACTCAGCTAATTCAATTAATATTAGCCGTTTAGTTGCTCAGGTTTGTTACTACTTTGAAGCCATCGCACAGCTACCAAAAGAAAAACGCGCAACAGCACATATATCAGTACCTAGTGGTAACTTTGGTAATGTGTGCGCCGCAATGATTGGTGCGGTTATTGGTTTACCTGTAGGTAAATTAAGCGCAACAACCAACCAAAACGATACTGTGCCGCGCTTTATGCTTGATAAAAACTGGACGCCAAACGCAACGCTTGAGTCGCTTTCAAATGCGATGGATGTAAGTAAGCCAAACAATTGGCCGCGTGTACAAACAATGTTAGATAATAACTGGTTTAGCTACGATAATTTTTATTCAACAAGCGTAAACGAGCAAGACACGCAAGCCGTGATGAAAAAAATTCAACAAACGGGCTATGTTGCAGAGCCCCATACTGCTATTGCTTACCAAGGTCTTGTTGAAAATCGGGCACCTGGTGCAGCGGGTATCTTTTTAGCGACAGCTCATCCTGCTAAGTTTAAAGAAAGCGTAGAGGGTATTCTAAATATTGAATTAGGTATGCCAAAACCACTTGCTGATGCACTAGCAAAACCATGCCTAGCAAGCGACATGAACGCCGATTACGACGCGTTACGTACCGAAATACTCGCTAAATTAGGCTAAGTTAAATTACAAGGAAAAGCGGCTTGAGCCGCTTTTTTTATAACTTTATACGGATGATTACACTTAGTTATATTTACTAATTAAATGTAGTAAATATAATTCATTTAAAATTATTATGGCTTTATAAAAAAATATCATCTTAAAAGAGCTGTGAAATAGTTTCAATCCCTGTTTAAATATCCTCAACTTAAGAGCGTAGGCAAAGAGTCGTTTAAAGCGTACAATAAAGCCTCTAAAAAACACCATACACGTTGCCCTAGGAGACCCCAATGTTAGAACGTAGCATGAATATTTCGGATTTTGATCCAGAGTTATTTGACGCGATAACCAAAGAAACTGCTCGCCAAGAAGAGCATATCGAACTAATCGCTTCAGAAAACTACTGTAGCCCACGCGTACTAGAAGCGCAGGGTTCACAGCTTACAAACAAATACGCAGAAGGTTACCCAGGCAAACGTTATTATGGCGGTTGTGAGCATGTAGATGTTGTTGAGCAATTAGCAATTGACCGTGCTAACGAATTATTTGGTTCTGACTACGCTAACGTGCAGCCACATGCTGGTTCGCAAGCTAATGCTGCTGTTTTTCTAGCATTATTAGACGCTGGCGATACTGTATTAGGTATGAGCTTAGCTCATGGTGGTCACTTAACTCACGGTTCTCACGTAAGCTTCTCTGGTAAGCTTTACAATGCAATCCAATACGGACTAGATGAAGCAACGGGCGAAATTGATTACGCACAAGTTGAAGCACTAGCACTTGAGCACAAGCCAAAAATGATTATTGGTGGTTTCTCAGCGTACTCTGGTATTGTTGATTGGGCTAAATTCCGTGAAATTGCTGACAAAATCGGTGCTTATCTGTTTGTTGATATGGCTCACGTTGCGGGTTTAATTGCGGCAGGCGTTTACCCAAGCCCTGTTCCTCATGCACACGTTGTAACTACAACTACGCATAAAACACTTGCAGGCCCTCGTGGTGGTTTGATTATTTCTGCATGTGGCGACGAAGCAATCTACAAAAAGCTTAACAGCGCTGTTTTCCCTGGTGGCCAAGGCGGTCCTTTATGTCATGTTATTGCAGCAAAAGCAGTGGCATTTAAAGAAGCACTTCAACCAGAGTTTAAAGTATACCAAACACAAGTTGTTAAAAACGCAAAAGCAATGGTTGCTGTAATGCAAGAGCGCGGCTACAAAATCGTTTCTGACAAAACTGAAAACCACTTATTTTTACTTGATTTAATCGATAAAGATATCACTGGTAAAGATGCAGATGCTGCCCTAGGCAACGCTAACATCACAGTTAATAAAAACTCAGTGCCTAACGATCCTCGCTCACCATTTGTAACATCTGGTTTGCGTATTGGTTCTCCTGCAATTACTCGTCGTGGTTTTACTGAAGTAGAATCAAAAGAGCTTGCTGGCTGGATTTGTGACGTACTAGATAACATCACTGATGAATCTGTACAGGCGCAAGTTAAAGAAAAAGTAAAAGCAATTTGTGCAAAGTTACCTGTTTACGCTTAATTGCATAAGCGGCAGTAATTTAGAGCACATAAGCCCTAATTTTTGCTAAGATAAAAGACCGCTATTTAGCGGTCTTTTTTGTTTTAAAACGGAAGTACCGAGCTATGCATTGTCCATTTTGTACCGCAAAAGATACTAAAGTAATTGACTCACGCCTTGTTGGCGGAGGCCATCAAGTTCGCAGGCGTCGTGAGTGTAACGACTGCCACGAGCGCTTTACTACATTTGAAGGCGCTGAACTGGTTATGCCTCGTGTTATTAAACAAGACGGCAGCCGCGAACCATTTAACGAAGATAAACTTTTAAATGGCTTAAACCGTGCACTCGAAAAACGCCCAGTGAGCACCGAGCAAGTAGACGAAGTAGTGAATATAATAAAATCGCAACTACGCGCAACGGGTGAGCGAGAAATTTCAAGCCATTTGGTTGGTGAATGCATTATGGAAGCCCTCAAAAAACTCGATAAAGTAGCGTACGTAAGATTTGCCTCTGTTTATCGCTCGTTTGAAGATATACGCGAATTTGGCGAAGAAATTGCCCGCTTAGGGGAGTAATACCAATTTTATTAAAAACATGATTATTCTATCGCATTAAATAGCGCACTCACTGCGTTAAAAATTATTCATATAGAACAACTATATGTCATAATTTTCGCCTTGTTATTGCGCTATTTTCTTAGCGCTATAATAGACCACTTATTTAACGCAATTGGTATAATAAATGCTTAACCAAGTTCCTTTTACAGAACATGATGAAATGTATATGGCACGCGCCATAGAACTTGCAAAAAAAGGCCGGTTTACTACCACGCCTAACCCTAATGTTGGCTGTGTATTAGTTAAAAATAATCAAATAATTGGTGAGGGTTTTCATCAATTAGCAGGTCAAGGCCATGCTGAAGTAAATGCACTGGCAATAGCTGGTAATAATGCACAAGGTGCAACGGCTTATGTAACGCTTGAACCATGTAGTCATTATGGGCGTACGCCACCGTGTGCTGAAGGCTTAAAAAAGGCGGGCGTAGTAAAAGTAATTGCCGCTATGGTTGATACAAACCCACAAGTTGCAGGCAAAGGCCTTAAAATACTGAGCGATGCCGGTATTGAAGTTGCTTATGGATTACTTGAATCACAAGCTCGCGCACTTAACGTTGGCTTTTTTAAGCGAATGGAACAAGGCTTACCTTATGTGACCTGTAAAATGGCAGCAAGCATAGATGGTAAAACAGCGCTTAAAAATGGGCAAAGTAAGTGGATCACAAGTCCTGCTGCTCGACAAGACGTACAATTATATCGAGCGCAAAGCTGCGCTATTTTAACCGGTGCCGATACCGTGCTAGTAGACGATGCTAAACTTAATGTGCGACTAAGCGAGTTGCCTTGCACGTTACCTACCGATTTACCGCTTCGCCAGCCCGTGCGTGTTATAATTGATTCACAGAATCGTTTAACGCCCAACCTTGCTTTATTTAAAATCCAAAGTGATGTAATAATATTTACGACTAAGGTTGATAAATCACTGCAATGGCCGCATTTTGTAAAGCATATTGAAGTAAGTGAAAGTAACGGCAAAGTTGATTTACAGGCTGTTTTAGAAAAGCTTGGGCAACTGCAGTTTAATAATGTTTGGCTTGAGAGCGGAGCAACACTTGCTGGTAAAATGACAGAGCTTGATTTAGTTGACGAGTTTGTTTTTTATTTGGCGCCTAAATTAATGGGCCATGATGCAAAAAGTTTAGTTAATTTTCCTGAATTGACGAGTATGCAAAACACCGTTGATTTAACATTTAATGAATGTGCGCGCATTGGTGACGATTTACGTATCACCGCGTTAAAAACTCATTAAAATCACTTAATAAAAAGAGTAGCGCTATGTTTACTGGGATAATAGAAGCCACAGGCAAAATTGCTTTATTACAAAAAAAACAAGGCGACTTAGCCATTCGTATCCAAAGTGCTGATCTTGATATGGAAGATGTAAAGCTAGGCGACAGCATTGCAACCAATGGCGTTTGCTTAACCGTAGTTGATAAACATATTGATGGTTTTAGTGCTGATTTATCTAATGAGACGATTGGTTTAACCGGTTTTGCTCACTATGCATTAGGGCAAACGGTGAATCTTGAAAAAGCCATGCAACCGGTTTCGCGTTTGGGCGGTCATTTAGTATCTGGCCATGTTGATGGTATTGCAACAATTACAAGCATTACAGCAAATGCTCGAGCTACAGAATATTGGCTTACAACTGACGAAAATTTAATGAAATACATTCCGTACAAAGGTTCGGTATGTATTGATGGTATAAGCCTGACAGTAAACGCTGTAGAGGGGAATAAATTCAAATTAACAATTGTCCCACATACGAGTGAGCAAACCACAATTGCTCACTTTAAAGTAGGTACTCAGGTTAATTTAGAAGTCGATCAAATTGCACGTTATTTAGAGCGCCTTATAAAAGGTGCGGAGCAACCATCGGGCTCTGATATTTCGATGAGCTTACTCGCTAAAGCGGGTTTTATTAAATAACGAAACTGACAACTTACACGAGCAAATTTATGAATTTACACAGCGCGCAAGAAATCATCGACGATATTAAAGCCGGTAAAATGGTTATTTTAATGGATGATGAAGATAGAGAAAATGAAGGCGATTTAATAATAGCTGCTGAGCATATTAGCGCACAAGCGATTAATTTTATGGCTACCCATGGCCGTGGTTTAATTTGTTTAACCATGACGCAAGATCGTTGCGAGCAACTTGATTTACCGTTAATGGTAAAAAACAATGGTGCTGCATTTTCGACTAACTTTACAATGTCGATAGAAGCATCAAAAGGTGTTACAACCGGTATTTCAGCAGCAGATAGAGCGCGTACAGTGCAAGCGGCGATAGCTAAAGGCGCAGTGCCAAGTGATATTGTTCAGCCTGGTCATATTTTTCCTATTATGGCACAACCTGGTGGCGTATTAACTCGTGCAGGACACACTGAAGCTGGCTGTGATTTAGCGCGTTTAGCTGGGCTTGAAGCATCATCTGTTATTGTTGAAATACTTAATGCTGATGGCACTATGGCACGTCGCCCTGATTTAGAAGTTTTTGCGAAAGAGCACGATATTAAAATTGGCACCATTGCTGATTTAATCGAATACCGTAACTTAAACGAAACAACAATTGAGCAAGTTGCAAAATGTAAGTTACCCACTGTTCATGGTGAATTTGATTTAGTTACTTACAAAGATACAATTGACGGCCAATTACATTACGTATTGCTCAAAGGCGATATAAAAAATCAAGAGCCGACAAATGTACGTGTACATTTGCAAAGCACTTTTAACGATATCCTACTTTCAGACAGAAGTGCTGACCGAAGCTGGGGCCTTTCTGAAGCAATGGCCTATATTGCTAAAAATGAAGGTGCTTTAGTTATTTTAGGTAAGCAAGAAAGCACTGAAGAGTTAGAGGCAACTGTAAAAGCATTTGCAGCAGCTGATGCTGGCGAAAGCGTTACGCCACGTAAATTCAAAGGTACATCTCGTACTGTTGGCGTAGGCTCGCAAATACTTGCCGATCTTGGAATTAAACAAATGCGCTTAATGAGTCGCCCTAAAAAGTACCATGCACTTTCGGGCTTTCATTTAGAAGTTGTTGAGTACATTGAGCCACAATAAGCATCACGCTTAAACTAGGCTATTATTTTATTTTTATGGTATGATGCGTAGCAATTTTTGCGCAATCGCAACCGCTTGAACTTATTTTTAGGGTTATCAAATGAAAATTATTGAAGGTAGTAAGTACGCTCCTGGCAAAAAGTTTGCCATTGTCATTTCTCGTTTTAATGACTTTATCGGTAGCAGCCTCCTTGCAGGTGCTGTTGATGAGCTAAAACGCACTGGTGGCGTATCTGATGACGACATTACCGTTATTTATGTACCAGGCGCGGTAGAATTACCTTTAGCGGCTAAACGCGTTGCGGCAAAAAAAGAGTATGATGCAATCATCGCATTAGGCGTAGTGATCAGAGGTGGTACACCACACTTTGACCTAGTTGCTGGCGAATCAAACAAAGGTCTTGCGCAAGTATCACTTGAGTATGATATCCCGGTTGCATTTGGCGTATTAACCACAGAAAGCATTGAACAAGCAATTGAGCGTGCTGGCACCAAAATGGGCAATAAAGGCGGCGAAGCTGCTTTAGGCGCGCTTGAAATGGTTAATGTGTTAGATAAAATTTAAGTTTAAGGAATTTTTGTGAAACCAGCAGCAAGACGTAAAGCACGTATCTTAGCACTCCAAGCCGTTTATTCTTGGCAAATAAGTGGCAATTTAATTGCCGATATCGAACAACAAATGTTGATCGAAACAGACGTTACTAAAATTGATGTTGAATACTTTAAAGATTTAGCGACGGGTGTTGCTGTAAATTATAAGCAACTAGACGAAGCTGTATCACCACATTTAACACGTCCGTTTAATGACTTAGATATGGTTGAGCGCGCAATTTTACGTTTAAGCAGCTATGAGCTTAAGTTCCGTGAAGATGTACCTTATAAAGTTGCTATCAACGAAGGTATTGAGCTGGCCAAAATATTTGGCGCTGAAGACAGCCATAAATTTGTAAACGGTGTACTTGATAAAGCTGTTAAGCATTTACGCAAGTAAGTAAACCGTTAAAGAGGGGAGCCGGCATAGGCCGGCTTTTTTGTGTATGAAGGAATTTGAATTAATTAACCGCTACTTTAAAGGTCGCGGGATCACCCGTCGTGATGTAAACCTAGGTATAGGGGATGATTGCGCTTTAGTAACCGTTCCACAAAACTGCCAACTTGCCGTTACAACAGATACTCTTGTTGCTGGCGTACACTTTTTTGATGATATTTCCCCTCGTGCATTAGGTCACAGAGCGCTTGCTGTTAATTTAAGTGATTTAGCGGCAATGGGCGCTGAGCCAACATGGGTTTCAGTTGCGTTAACCTTGCCAAGTATTGACCCACAGTGGATTGAAGAGTTTACTGAAGGCATGCATGAAATTGCAGAATACTTTAATGTGCAAATTATAGGTGGCGATACTACTCAGGGCCCATTAACTATCACTATTTGTGCAAAAGGGACTGTACCAGAAGGTACTGCACTTCGCCGTAGTGGTGCGAAAGTGGGTGATTGGATTTATGTTACAGGTCCGCTAGGTGACGCTGGACTTGCAATTGAGTCTCGCAAACAAGGTATAAGTATTGAGCCAGAGCATTTAAAGTACTTAAATAAGCGCTTTGACTTTCCAACACCGCGTGTTGCTGCAGGACAGGTATTACGAGGTCTTGCATCATCGGCTATTGATGTATCAGATGGTTTAATCGCTGATTTAAGTCATATACTTGATATGTCGCAAGTAAATGCAGTTGTGAATATTGAAAGTATTCCGACTTCAGATGCAATGCAAGCAAGCCTTGATTTTAATCAGCAGCTGCCATTTATTCTAAGTTACGGTGATGATTACGAATTAATTTTTACTGTACCTGATAGCAATAAAAGTATGCTAGATATAAAACTGCGTCAATATGGTGTAGATGCAACATGCATAGGCCAAATTAAAAGTGGCGATGGTCAAATTGAACTTTTACACAACGGTGAAAAGTTTGATTTTAAGCAGCAAGGTTTTGAGCATTTTGCAAAGGAGCTGGTTTGAACAAAAACCGAAAGTTTAATTTAAAGCGCCCACATCAGTTTTTTGGTTTGGGTTTTGGTACTGGGTTAGCCCCTAAAGCACCTGGTACATTTGGCACTTTTGCTGCACTGCCATTCATTTTTATGACTATGTATTATCCGCTATGGTTGCAAATTGTGTTTGCCGTAGTGATCAGTATATTTGGTATATGGGCCTGCGGTAAAACGGCTGATGATTTAGGCGTGCATGACCATCCTGCTATTGTATGGGATGAAGTGGCAGGTTATTACATTACAATGATTGGTGCAGCACTTAGCTGGCAAACATTACTCGTTGGTTTTTTGTTATTTCGCTTTTTTGATATAGCAAAACCTGGTCCAATCCGTATGCTAGACAAACGAGTACATGGTGGTTTGGGTATTATGGCCGATGATATACTTGCGGGCGTTTTTTCGCTTATATGCTTACAGGCGCTAATAAAAGTGGGTTTACTACCCTTTTAATTTTTTATATTTGATTTGTTTAACTAGGTGGCAGCAATATGATGCGATTTTTACTGGTTTGTGTACTGATGTTGTGCGCGACACCAAGTTGGGCTTCAATTAGTGATTACGTAGTTAAGCAATGGAATATAAAAGATGGTCTACCTTCGCAATCACTTAAAAGCGTAGTACAAGACCAGCAAGGCTATATGTGGCTTGGTACTCAGTTTGGCTTAAGCCGTTTTGATGGCACAACATTTACAAACTACAACACGCAAAATAGCCCGTTCTTGCCTAGTAATGGTATTAATAAACTTTTAGTCGATTCTAGTGGCTTATTATGGGTAGGTACTAAAAGTGGCTTGGTAGTTATTAATCCAGCCACATTTGCAGCACAAGAGTTTAATATTAAAGGTCCAGTAATAGATATTCTTGAGGACTCTAAAGGCAGCATATGGATTGCGGCCAATGGTTTATACTATGTAGATAGAGGGCAAGTTGATTTACGCACTGAAGTAAATGGGCCCCTACCTATTGTTAATGCTACCGTAATTACCCAAATTGTTGGCTCTGTTAGCCAAATGGCACTCTCTCCTGAAGGTATTTGGCTGGTTAATGACCGTCATTTATTGCGCCTTACAAAAAACTCATCAGATTTTTCTAAATTACGTTTAGAGCTTACCGCAAAAATATCGTTACCAGAGCGCTTAGCGCAAACCATAGTGCACGATTTATCATTCTTAAATGGTAATTTGTATATAGCCTCTGAGTTAGGTGCTTACTTTTTAGATTTAGACGATGAACTAAGGCCTTTTCCTTTACCTAATGCAAATAACTCAGCCGTTTATAAGTTTATGAGTGATACCGATGGTGGCTTGTGGATTTCGACTTATGGACGTTTATTGTTTAGAGATAAAACCGGTGAGTGGCAATGGGTAGAGCCAAGCCAACTTGATCAAAGCATATGGTTTGCTGATATTTTTAGAGATGATAAAAATAACGTTTGGTTAGCAAGTTTTAGTGAAGGCTTATGGCTTGTCCATGAAGGGCGAGTAGAAAGGCATTCAGCGGTTTCAAATATGACCGAATCTGTTATGGCTATTAGCCAAGCTCCCGATGGGAAACTGTGGGTTGCTAACAAAAGCGGCATTGGTTATTTCGATTTAGATAAAAGTTTTATTAATTTAGTTCCAAGTAGTAAATATGGATACGCGTCAGTACACGATCTACAATTTGATGGTGAACGATTATATATAGCTACAGGACGTGGCTTATTTGTTTTTGAAAACAAGACACTCTATACCGTCCCAGGTCGAGCGCTTCGCGATAATCCTGTGTTTGCAATAAGTCGCTCTAGTAAAGGCGGTTTTTGGATTGGTACCGGACGCGGTTTATATCGATTAAATTATGCTGGTTTAACACCTTTTGCATATAATGCTTTTTTAGGTAGTAAGTTTATTACCTACGTATTGGATAAAACAAACTTTGGTGTGATTGGTACTAGTAAAGGCGCATATTACTTTACAGACCGCGGCATTGAAAAAATTGGTGACCAAACAACACTTGAAAGTGCATACGTAACTAGCGTGTTACATATAGATGGCGTGGGTATTTTGATCGGCTCTCTTAACGATGGGCTTTTTTACAGAAGTACGCAAGGGCAGTGGCGTCAACTCGATGCAGCTAATGGTTTACCGTATGGGTCTATATTTAGCCTAGAATATGATGAAAAGTTAAAGCATGTTTGGGTAAGCACCATGAAAGGTGTTTACAGAATGCCTGTAGAGCAATTTAAAACAGAAATAAAAAGCTTAAAAGTTGAAGAAGTAATTTCATCTTTTGACCGTCAACTCGATGGTAAAGCGAATCAATGTTGTAGTGGACTTGGGCATGATGCGGTAGCAGACACCGGTAATTCTATTTGGTACCCAAGCTTACAAGGTGTTGTTGAAATACCTAAAAACGTAGAGCTATTTGGTGTGCTTGCATTAAAGCCAACAATAGAAACAATAACAACGCCACTTCGTCATTTAACTACCGCTGCGCTTGGTAAAAAACCATCATTAGAAACAGACGAGCGTGATATAACGCTAACTTACACAGCTATTGATTACTATGCACCAAACAGTATTGAATTTAGATATAAACTAAGTGGCTTAGATAGTGATTGGCGCTATGCTAATACGCGACGTGAAGCTATTTATACTAACTTGCCTCCAGGCTCGTTTTTGTTTCAATTAGAAGCTAAGCGCCAAGGTGAAGACTGGACTAAAGCGCAAGAAGTAGAATATGGTTTTGTAGTGCCTGAGCGATTTGATGAAACTATTTACTTTAGGCTTTTAATTACCAGTGGCTTTATTTTGCTTTTCTACCTTATTTTTTGGGTGTTTAGAGCGCAAGAGCGTAGAAAACAAGAAGCATTAGAGGGCTTGATCACCGAGCGTACCTTAGAGCTTCGTCAAGCTAATGATAAATTAGGCCAAGTGAATTCACAGCTTAAATTAGTTAGTCACTCAGATGAGCTAACAGGGCTGCGTAGCCGTCGCTTTTTGTTTGATCAACTCCCTAAAGATATCGAACACTTTCAACGTAATTCACAATCGCTGCAGGCACAAGGCAAGTCACTGGTGCTGGTAATTATTAACTTTGATAACTTCAGCCGTATCAATGATGCCTATGGCCCAATTGCAGGTGATAGCTGCTTACAGCAAATGGCTGCATTATTAAATTCGCGTACGCAGGGTTCTGACTATGTGGCACGTTGGAGTGGTGATGAGTTTTTACTATTATTACGTGATTTTAAATGCAATAAAATAGACAGCTATGCTTCAGATCTTTGTAAAGTAATAGCGGCTAATTCATTCCAATTACCAAATGGAAAAACAACTAATATCACGGCATCAATTGGTTGGTCATTTTATCCATTACCACTTTTGGGTGGGCAGGTAATTAGCTGGGAGACATCTATTAACCTAGCAGATATTTCACTACACCAAGTTAAAAAGCGCGGTGGTGATGGTGTTGCAAATATTACGTTTGATGATCAGCTTGATGCATTTGAGTTTGAACAAAATTCTAACGTTGATCAACAATTAGGTATTTTACAAAGCAATGGCCTAGCTGATATTAAAGTGTGGATGCGCTGATCAGCAATATTTGATATTAAAAAAGGAGCCTAGGCTCCTTTTTTAATATGCTCAACTTTAGATGTATAGGAAGTTAATTAATAAACGCTTTAATAGCGGTTAATATTCCTTGCTCGCCTAATCCCATTTCATCGTGCATTTCATCTTGGGTGCCGTGTTTAATAAACTCATCAGGAATACCTAAGTTAAGGATATTAATATCAGCTTTTTGCGTTGCTAAGAATTCGTTAACTGCAGAGCCGGCACCGCCAGCAATCGCATTATCTTCAAGCGTAACAATTACATCGTGGCTAGTTGCAAGCTCATTTAAAAGTGCGGTATCAAGTGGTTTAATAAAACGCATATTAACAAGCGTTGCATCTAATTCATCTGCAGCAAGCTGTGCATTTTCAAGTAATGTACCGAACGATAAAATGGCAATTTTACGGCCTTTCTTAACCGTATCTGCCCTACCTATTTCAAGCAGTTGCATAGTGCTTTCAATGTCTGCAGTACCTGCACTACCTCGAGGGTAACGAACTGCAACAGGGCAGTTTGCTTTATAACCAGTGTACAACATTTGGCGGCACTCGTTGGTATCGCTTGGTGCCATAATTACTATATTTGGAATACAGCGCATAAAGCTTAAATCGTACGCACCTTGGTGAGTTTCACCATCGGCTCCAACAATACCAGCGCGGTCAATGGCAAATAATACAGGTAAGTTTTGCAGTGCAACATCATGTATTAATTGGTCATACGCACGTTGTAAAAAGCTTGAGTAAATAGCCACAACAGGTTTTAAACCTTCACAGGCAAAACCAGCAGCTAAAGTAACTGCATGTTGCTCTGCAATGGCAACATCAAAGTATTGATCTGGAAACTCTTTAGAAAAACGCACCATGCCTGAACCTTCGCGCATCGCAGGTGTGATAGCCATTAACTTGCTATCTTGCTTGGCCATATCGCATAACCAATCACCAAATACTTTTGAAAAAGTAGCAGCACTAGGTTTAGATTTAGGTAGGCTAGTTGTGCTCGGATCGAATTTTGGTACACCATGGTAGCCAATAGGATCGGCTTCAGCCGGTTTATAGCCCTTACCTTTCTGCGTTTTTATATGTAAAAGCTGTGGGCCTTTTAAATTACGCATATTACGCAATGTATCTACAAGCATGTTTACATCGTGGCCATCAATAGGGCCAATGTAATTTAGGCCTAATTCTTCAAAGAAGGTACCCGGGATCATCATGCCTTTAATGTGCTCTTCCATTTTACTGGCAAGTTGTTTTACCGGAGGTACACCTGAGAGTAGCTTTTTACTACCTTCACGAATGTTAGTATAAAAGCTACCTGATAAAATTCGAGCAAAGTGATTTGTTAATGCGCCAACATTTTCAGATATCGACATTTCGTTATCATTTAAAATAATAAGCATGTCTGATTTTACATCGCCTAAATGATTCATCGCTTCAAATGCCATGCCTGCGGTTATAGCTCCGTCACCAATAATGGCTACAGACTTTCGACCTTTACCTTCTTTTTGTGCAGCAATAGACATACCTAAAGCAGCTGAAATAGATGTGCTTGAATGGCCTACGCTAAACGTATCGTATTGGCTTTCATCGCGAAAAGGAAAAGGGTGCAAACCATCTTTTTGGCGAATAGTGTGCATTTGGTCGCGACGACCAGTAAGAATTTTATGCGGATAAGCTTGATGACCCACATCCCAAACTAGGCGATCGTCTGGAGTGTTATAAACATAATGCAGCGCAACGGTTAGTTCAACCGTCCCTAAACCAGACGCTAGATGACCGCTACTTTGCGATACTGAGTTGAGTAAATAATCGCGCAGCTCATTGCTAAATGCAGGGAGTTTGTCTTGCGCTAAGTCACGCAATTGGGCTGGCTCGTCAACCAAATTAAGTAATGGATACTTGCTACTATCAAGTGTCATGGTTTTATATATATCCTTCGCTAACATTAATTAATTCAAAGCTTTTACGAATAATTAATGTTGAGTAATAATGTCAGTGCTAATTGCAATACGTATGAGCAAAAATTAGTGGTCACGCTCAATTAGGTAATTTGCTAGCGACGCAAGAAGTGTTGTGTCAGCATCTATATTTGCTAACGCTTCATGGGCTTGTTGAATTAAATTATGCGCCTTTTCTTTAGCGCCTAGCATACCTAATAATGCCGGATATGTCGCTTTATTCGCGGCAATATCGGAGCCTTGTGGCTTTCCTAAAGTAACCGTATCGCCTTCAACATCTAAAATGTCGTCGTGTACTTGAAATGCTAGCCCTATAGCATACCCAAAAACACTTAAATTTTCTAAGGTTTGTTGATCAGCCTTTTCACTGCAAAGTGCACCAAGTGTAATTGCGCAATTAATTAGAGCCCCGGTTTTTAGTTTATGTATTCGCTCCAGTTCTTGTACGGTAATTACTTTATCTGTTGCTGCTATATCAAGCCCTTGTCCGCCAACCATACCCTGAAGACCTGATGCATGGGCAAGTTGCGCAATCATTTTTACTTGTGTTTGCGATGAGCATTCAAATTTGTGATTCGCAATAAGCTCAAAAGCAAGAGTTTGAAGAGCATCACCGGCTAAAATTGCATTTGCCTCGCCAAACTCTATATGGCAAGTAGGGCGTCCACGGCGTAAATCGTCGTCATCCATTGCCGGCAAGTCATCATGAACTAACGAATAGCTATGAATGCACTCAATTGCAGCAGCAAGTACGTTTAAGTCTTGATGGTTTACGCCGAGCATTTTACCTGTGGCATAAACTAAAAATGGACGTAATCTTTTACCGCCATTAAATAATCCATACTGGGTGGCGTTCTTTACCGTTTCTTCTGTATCGAGAGGCTGGTTAAAATGCTGTTGTAAGGTCGCTACTACATCTTTTTGAGCACGTTCAATATGATTTTTTATGCTCACAGCTATTCCATATCATTATCAAAATTTGTAAGTACTGACTTTTCGCCATTCCCCAGCAAAATTGATACTTTTTGTTCTGCTTGCTGTAATTTCCCTGATGAAGCACTTGCTAATGCTATTCCACGCTCAAATTGCTTTAACGATTGCTCAAGCGATAAGTCACCTTGTTCCATGTCACTAACGATTGTAGATAATTCTTCTAGTGCTTGTTCGAAACTTAAGTTTTCAGGTTTTTTAGTCGCCATCTTTATTTCAGCTTACATAATAAATTTAGGGGTCAATTTTAGGGGGAATGCTAAACTAGGTCAAAGGATGATATTGGTTTTTTACCTTTATGACGTTAAATTATATTTCAAGTGCATTAATAAAGCCTTAATAGCGGTCTGTTGGTTTAATAAATCAATTGATAATTAGGTAGCCCTTAGAACTTCATCTAAGATAGTGTTTAAGGCTGCTTTTTATGTTTATTTATAAAAATGGCTCAAGCAATTCAATATGTTGCCGATAAGCAGTTAATAATAAAAGTTTATGATAAGGCCATTAAGCATGAAACTTCTGGAGGAAATGTGGATTTAGCAACCATTATAGGGATTTTGGGCGCAGTTGGCTTAATTGTTATGTCCATGTTCATGAGTAGTAGCGGCGAAGTCGCTATGTTTTATAATACCCCATCTGTAGTTATTGTATTTGGTGGTTCACTTTTTATTGTTTTATCTAACTTCACTATGTCGCAATTCTTGGGTATAGGTAAAGTTGTTACTAAAGCGTTTATGTTTAAAATTGAAACGCCAGAAGAGCTTATAGAAAAAGCAGTTGAGCTTGCTGATTCAGCTCGTAAAGGGGGGTTTTTAGCACTCGAAGAAGCTGAAATACCAAATCCCTTTATGCGCAAAGGAGTCGACATGCTCGTCGATGGCCATGATGCAGATGTAGTTCGCGCAACACTTCAAAAAGATATTTCTCTAACCACTACTCGCCATGAAATGGGGGCGGGTTTATTTAAGTCTTTAGCTGACATAGGGCCTGCAATGGGCATGATTGGTACTTTAATTGGTTTGGTTGCGATGTTATCTAACATGGATGATCCAAAGGCAATTGGTCCGGCAATGGCTGTAGCGTTATTAACAACCCTATATGGTGCATTCTTGGCTAATGTTATAGCTATACCTATACAGGTTAAATTAGAGCTACGTAAAGATGAGGAAGCTATGAATCAGCGATTAATCTTAGATGCAATTCTAGGTATTCAAGATGGCCAAAACCCGAAAGTAATCGAGGGTATATTGAAAAATTACTTAGCTGAATCAAAACGTAAAGTAGATACCGAGGAGTAACTATGTCTGATCAAGAGTGCAAATGTCCGCCACCAGGTCTACCTGCATGGATGGGAACTTTTGCCGATTTAATGTCACTATTAATGTGCTTTTTTGTACTCTTGTTGGCTTTTTCTGAAATGGATGTACTCAAATTTAAACAAATTGCAGGCTCTATGAAGTTTGCTTTTGGTGTACAAAACAAAATTGAAGTAAAAGATATCCCTAAAGGAACTTCTGTGATTGCCATGGAATTTACTCCAGGTAAACCAGAGCCCACCCCAATTGAAACTATTCAGCAACAAACAGTAGAAATGACTCAGCAAATGTTAGAGTTTCAAGCTGGTGATGAAAGCTCAGCTGGTGGTAGGCAAGAGCAGCGTGGTGACAAACGAGGTGGTGAATCCAGTAGTACTTCGCAAGGTCAAGGAGCTGAACAAGCAACGTCTTCGGCCGATCAGGAGCAAACTAACGAGTTAGTCAAAAAAATAGCCCAACAGTTAGAAACTCAAATAATCGATGGCGCAATTGAGCTCGAGTCCTTGGGGCAGCAAATAATTATACGTATCAGAGAAAATGGTTCGTTTCCTTCAGGTAGTGCATTTCTACAGCCTAAGTTTAAACCTATAATTAAAGATATTGGTGTGCTTTTAAAGGATGTGCCAGGGGAGATAACGGTATCTGGGCACACGGATGATTTTCAGGTGTCGAATGAGTTATACATAAACAACTGGGATCTTTCTTCTAAGCGAGCTGTTGCTGTAGCAAGCGAGTTACAAAAAGTATCTGGCTTTGACAAAACTCGGATGATGGTTGTTGGGCGAGCTGAAACAAGACCACTTGTACCAAATGATACAGATGAAGACCGCCGAAGAAATCGTCGTGTCGAGATTTCTATTTTACAAGGTAAGGCAAAAGAGTCTGCACCTATTGATGTAAGATAACTTTACTTGGCAAATACGTTTATTTATCATAAAGTAAGCTTTCAATAACAAATGTAACGGAGTCAGCCATGAAGAATATCGATAAATTTAGTTATATGCTGGGTAATGGTGATGATGATGATAAAACAGATAGCCAAACTCAAGATTGGTGGAAGTTTTTCTTCTAAACAATAATAACTTTTACTTACAGGATATCAATTATGAAAAAGTTAGATAAATTTAGCTACATGCCTGGCAATGGAAATGGACAGGATGATGACACAAAACCAGATTAGGTAACTCTATGCCTACATGGTTTAATAGTAGTATGCAAATACTCGAAATTAGCTGGGTGCTATTTTTACTCCCAGCTATTTTTGTATTCTACTTACGTAAGGATTATCTGGCACTTCGCTTTGTGTTAGTTACCGCTGCTTTTTTTTTGTACGGTACTTTAATTTACGGTGATCTAATAACTATTGATGACCCTTATATTTGGCGTTATGTTGTCTGGGCATTTAATGATCTGGCGTGGATGGCTCTGATTGCCTATTGGGGTCTTAAAGATAAAGTGCATTTGTGGCAGTGTGTTATCGGTCAGCTTGTTGTTGTAAGTGCCCCTATTTTACAACTTTTCAGATTAGTTGATCGCCATTTATGGGATCTTTCTTATAGTACATACATTTATAAAACCTTATTGCCATTTATTAATATAGGCACCGTTGTTGTTTGTTATCTTCCGCTTATTTATATTTTAACAAAAGACAAAAAAAGCCCAGCTAGCCAATAGTTACAAAAAGTTCCCTCCTTTAAAATAGCTGTGCTAGACTACTGTTTATATAAACAGTGATGAGCAGGCTATGAAACTCTACATTGCAGAAAAACCTTCACTTGGACGCGCTATTGCTGATGCGTTACCGAAACCACATAAAAAATATGATGGTTATATAGAAGTCGCTAATGGCGATTGTGTATCGTGGTGTATTGGACATTTGCTAGAACAAGCAGAACCCGATGATTACGATGAGCGCTTTAAAAAGTGGCAGTTTGAACACTTACCTATCATACCTGAGCAGTGGAAGTTAAAAGCCAAAACCAAAACACGTAAACAGCTCACTGTTTTAAAAAAATTAATTAAACAAGCCTCGCAACTTATTCACGCTGGCGATCCAGACCGTGAAGGCCAGCTACTAGTCGATCAAGTAATTGAAGAAGCTAAAATAAGTCAAACTAAAAAACAAAGTACGCAGCGCTTACTCATTAGTGATTTAAATTTGTCCGCAGTAAAAAAATCACTGGGTGCTATGCGCTCTAATCGAGATTTTATCCCGTTAAGTGTATCTGCTTTAGCGCGCTCTCGTGCTGATTGGCTATTTGGTATGAATTTAACGCGTGCATATACATTAGCTGGTCAAAAAGCAGGATTTGGTAATGTACTTTCGGTAGGGCGGGTTCAAACCCCTATTTTGGGTCTTGTTGTTAATAGAGATAACGAAATAGCACACTTTGTATCTAAGCCTTTTTACGATGTACTGGCACATTTACTTACTCCAGATAACCAGCCATTCATAGCTAAGTGGGTTCCTAGTAAAGCATGTGAGCCACATCAAGATGAAGAAGGGCGAATACTTAACAAAGCACTCGCAGAAAATGTTGCTTCACGCATTACAAAGCAAAGTGCTGAGCTTACTTCACTTGACCAAAAACAAAAAAAACAAAGTGCACCGTTACCTTATAATTTATCTGCACTGCAAATAGATGCGGCTAAAGCTTTTGGTATGGCAGCTCAAAAGGTATTGGATATTTGCCAAATCCTTTACGAACGTCATAAACTATTGACCTACCCACGCTCGGATAATCGTTATTTACCTAAAGATCACCATCAAGATGCATCTGCTATTTTTAAAGCTATAAGTGCTAATGGTGGGCAAAGCACCGAATTGGTAAATGGGGCTGATGTAAAAAAGCGTAGTAAATGTTTTAACGATTCAAAAGTGGCTGCCCATCATGCCATTGTGCCTACGGCTAAGCAGTTAAAGTCAGCGAGTTTGAGCGGTGACGAAGCGAAGGTATATCAATTAATAAGCCGCCATTACCTAATTCAGTTTTATCCCGACTATATATATAACGAAACTAAAGCAGAGATAACAATCGCTGGCGGATTATTTAAAGCAAATGCAAAACAAGATGTAAGCTTGGGTTTTAAGGTGTTGATGGGTAAATCTGAATTAAAAGATGAAGCCTCGCTACCTCCTTTAACAAAAGGTATGCCTCTTTTTTGCGATAAAGGCGAAGTAGTCGAAAAGCATACGTCGCCCCCTGCTTATTTTACCGATGCTACATTATTGGCTGCGATGACGGGCATTAGCCGGTATGTTAAAGATCCACAAATTAAAAAAGTATTAAAAGACACCGATGGTTTAGGTACGGAGGCAACACGTGCGGGAATAATCGAGTTGCTTTTTAAACGTCGTTTTTTAAAACGTGAAGGTAAGTCAATTAGAGCGACCGAAACGGGGCTTGCTCTTATTAGCGTATTACCACAAGGTTTAGCGAGTCCTGATTTAACCGCAAAGTGGGAATCAAGCTTAGGTGATATTGCGCAGCAAGTAATGAGTTATCAGCAATTTTTACAACCGTTACTTGCCGACTTAAATGGGTTTGTACAATTAGCAGCAAACTGCGATAGCAATGCATTTGCAAGGTTACCAAAAAGCTCACCTAAAAAACGCTTTGCTAAACGAGGTGGAAAAGCGACCTTTAAAAAATCGAGTTATAAAAAAAGCTCTGTTGCTAGTTAGCTACAGAGCCATAGCTGGCCTATTGCAAATAAATTCAACGCAGTTAGCGCTGAAAATAGCTGCTTGAGATAGATTTATTATCCAGAATTCAGGTTACTTATTAAATAAAGCTACAGCAGCGTTACTCATTGCTTTTATTCCGGTAGGGATAGCAACTTTATAATCTGGTGCAAATTTACTAGAGTGTAGGGAAGGGAGTACTTCACCTGTTTTTATAGAATCTGCATATTGTGCTTGGTTTACACCACCTAGCCAAAATAAGGTAATCGGGATATTTTCATCGGTGCGTCCGTATAGGCCAAAGTCTTCACCCGCCATTACAGCTTGTGTTTCAAGCACATTAGTATCACCAATTGCGCTGGCAATAGAGTGTCTAACAATGTCTGTTTGTGCTGGGTTATTATAAGTAGATGGAATAGATTCATCTTCATGTACATATACTACAGGGTAGTTTGATTCATTTAGGCCAGCACTTTGTGCAATACCTGCTGTGATTCGTTTTATTGCTGCTATTTGAGCACTTCTAACATTTGGGTTATAGCTTCTGAGAGTGAGTTGTAGTTTTACTTCATCCGAAATCACATTATGTTTTGAGCCACCATGAATAGACCCAACCGAAATAACCGAAGGCTCTAGCGGTGAAAGTTCTCGGCTTGTGATTGTTTGCAGAGCAAGTACTGTGCGTGAAGCTATAATCACAGGGTCTATAGTTGTATGCGGATAAGCACCATGACCACCTTTACCTTTAATTGTAATATCGACAGAATCTACACTTGCCATAGTGTATTCATTTTTCATTGATATCTTACCAGCGGGGACGCTAGCACTTACATGCAAAGCAATTATATGATCAGGTTTTTCATATTTACTAAATAGTCCTTCGCCTAACATGGCTTTAGCACCCCCACCAACTTCTTCGGCAGGCTGTGCAACCATCATCAAAGTGCCTTTCCATTGATCTTTGTGTACTATTAATTGCTCAGCAGTACCAATAAAAGAGCTCATGTGAATATCGTGGCCACAACCGTGCATTACACCTACTTTCGCACCATGCTCGTCTATTACTTTAACTTTTGAGGCATAGGACTTTCCTGTCTGCTCTATAATAGGTAAGCCATCGGTGTCAGTACGGATCATCACGGTTGGACCGTTTCCGTTTTTGTAAATGCCGACAACACCAAAGCCACCTACATTACTTGTTACTTTAAAACCCAGCTGAGTTAATTTATCCGCTATTTTATTACCCGTTTTTTGTTCGTGATAAGAAAGCTCTGGCGATTGGTGTAAATCGAGGTAAAACTTTTCTATAGCTGGCATGGCTTTGCTTAAATTCAAATCGAGTCCATTTGCCTGTACAAATGGACTTGCTAATAAAAGTGCTGCACTTAGGTAAGTTAATTTCATGTTTTCCCTCATTGTTGAATATGTATACCGAGTGATTTAGGTATATGACTTGTAATTATTATGTTCACCACCATATAAAAACCTAAATAGATGAATATGGCAATCAATTCAATGAGCAACATAGTTAGTATTAATGCGCAAAACCTTCAACAAGTACTCGGTGAAACATCACAGCAAAAATTAGTGTTGCTTAACTTTTTCTCTCCTCAAAGTCCTGACTGCATCGGACAAGCTGCAATTTTAGATAAAGTAGCAGCAGAATATGCAAGCTATATAGTAGTAGCAAACCTAGATTGCGATGCAGAGCAAGCACTCGCATCTCAACTTGCGCAACAAGTTGGTCTGCAAACACTGCCTACGCTTGTATTATTAAAAGACTCTGCACCAGTAGATTTACTTGCAGGTGTTCAAAGTGAGGCACAAATACGCGAAGCCCTAGCAAAGCATTTACCTGCACAACAAGACTTACTGTTAGAACAAGCAAAGCAAGCGTTATTAAAGTCAGATTTAAATGCTGCATTTAATTATGCAAAGCAAGCTTATGAAATAGACAGCGGTAATGCACGTATCAAATTAGTGCTAGCAGACATATGTATTCAAATTCACAAGGTAGATGAAGCGCAAGCGCTTATAAATACAATAGATGCACAAGAGCAAGATGCTTACTTTAATAATATAAAAGCAAAATGCGAAGCCGCGCTTGAAGCAAAAGACTCACCAGAGATTAAAGAAAAGCAACAACAAGTAGAAAAGTACCCAAATGACCTAGAATTAAAAGAAGAGCTCAGTATTTTACTCAATGAAGCAGGCAGAAAAGAAGAAGCATTGGATATACTATTTACAGTGCTGCAAAAAGATCTGAATTTCAATGAAGCGAAACCAAGCTTTTTAGCCATTATTGCCTCTTTACCCGATGGTGATGCGCTCGCAGCAAAGTATCGTCGCAAGTTATATAGTATTTTATACTAGGGTCTGTTGCTCTTAGCGGATTAAAATTTGTTCAAACTAGGGGTTGTTTAATCGCGGCGCGAGATTTGTAACCTAGTGGGCTCGGTAACTGCTCCTGCGTTACCCTACTGGCTTACATCCATGTAAGAATAAGTAAAAACCGAGTAACAAAGAGTAAATAGCCCCTAGGAAGAACCCTTTGGGCAGCGCCTGTTTGGCATTAATGCTACGTTATCGCCTATTTATGGGGAGTAACCACACTACATAGGCTCTGCCTTGCCTGAATACCAAATAGGCTGCTGCAAATTTAACCTTGAAAGATAAACAGACCCTAGATTCTAATAACTATTACTTTTGAGAAGCACCTATATAGGTGCTTTTTGTATTTTTAGGGTTTTAATTAAAAGCTTTAGTATGGTTTAGCTATGAAAAAACAAGAGTTATCAACAGGTTTTTGTGGGTAACTTGTGCTTATCATGTGTGCTTGCTTGGGGCTTAATTTTAATTACTATTTTATGCAAATAACGCTTGCGTAAAATCCGCTGCTCCCTATAATGCGACCCCACTGAGACGGGAAACGCCAACGCATAGCGAGGCACGAACAACTCAGAGAGTTAAATAAAACTTCGGTTTTA